>NZ_JBFUKN010000017.1:0-88064 GCF_056400845.1 Mycobacterium sp. P4_H6
CAGGCGTCCCTCCCCTCTAATGGCCTGCCCCCGCAATACCCTCGCCCTGCCTGCCGGAAACGCCGTCGTCGTCGCCGACTGCATCRTCGGGTTCGTCGAAGCTGACATTCACCCGCTGAAATCCTTTGGCCTGCTGGGCTTCCGCTTGCCCTGCGTACATGCGGCGATCGGCGGCGGTCAGGTCGACGTTGTCGGTGAAGGGTGTGAGCAGCGCGCGCGGATGCAGCCGGTCCACCCGTACCGCGTTGATCTCGGCGCACACCAACAGTGACGTACCGACCAGGTACAGGAATGCCAGCAGGCCGAGCACGATCGCGAACACACTGTTGGTCACGCTGGCCGACGCGACCACCGAGGACACGTAGGTCGCGCCGAACCACTGCAGCATCTGCCAGAGCACCGCGGCGAGCACCGCCCCGGGCAGCACCTGCAGGACGGTCAACGACCGCACGGTGGTGACCCGGAAGGCYACGACGCAGACGCCGGTGTTCAGCACCAGCGACGCGATGACGACGCCCGCGGTCCCGACAAAGCCCAGGTCGGCCCAATTCTTACCGACCGCGGTGAGCAGCGTCGTGGCGATCAGCGCCGACCCGAGCACGATCAGCAGCATCAGGCTGCGCACCCGCGCCTTGATCGGGTCGGGGCGAACATAGCGGGGCACGGCCCACACGGTGTCCATCGCGTTCTGCAACGCCGTGCCCACGCCGAGGCCGCCGTAGAGGGCGCCGGCGATGCCGATCACCACTGCRGTCGTGCCGCCGCTGAGCGCATTCGGTTCGCTGAGTTGGTTGCCGAGCAGCGGAAGCTGACTGATCGCGGAGTCCACGATCTGCTCGCGCCACTCGGGCCGGTCCCGCAGCACCACCCCGAGCGCCGTCGTGAGCAGCAGCAGCAGCGGGAACAAGGAGACGAAGGCGTAGTAGGTGATCAGCGCGGCGAGGTAATTGGCCTGGTCATCGACGTACTTGTAGATGACGGCGATGGCGAAGCCGGCCGCCCGGCTGCGCTGCTGCAAACGATCGAGCCATCCCAGCATCGTGTCCTCCACCCACCACCCGGCCCAGTGCCGACGAGCAGGAGTACCCAGTTGACGCGCGCTTCTCACGCGAGACTGCAGGATGGGCAGGCTCGGGACCTCGCCAGAACTCAGTGGGCGATCTCGACGCGGTCACCGCCGGCGCGCTTGGCGGCATACATGGCGTGGTCGGCGGCGTCGAGGAGGTGTTCGGTCAGCGCGATGGTGTCGACCGCGCCACGGGTCGCCAAAGCTGACGTGGMGATGCCGATGCTGGCGGTGAAATTCGCCGGCGCCTCCCGGAACTCGAGGCGCAGACTTTCGGCCATCTGCAGCGCGGCATCGGGACGGCCGATTGTGACGATGGCGAATTCCTCGCCGCCGATCCGGGCGATCACCGACTCACCGGGGCAGGCCCGACGAAGCGACTGCGCGAGGGCGACCAGCACCTGATCACCGGCGGTGTGCCCGCGCGTGTCATTGATGGACTTGAAATCGTCGATGTCGATCATCGTCATGCTGACACGAGTACGGCCTTGCGATGCCGCGGCACCGACGAGCTGACCCATCGCGCGAAACAGACCGCGGCGGTTGGCCAGGCCGGTGAGCGGATCGATGTCGGAGAGCACGGCGGTGTCCCCGAGCAATTGCACCAGTGTCCGCAGCGACATCGGGACCACGATGACCGATGCGAGGCGCAGCGCGCCATCTGCCAGACCGACCCACGGGTCGCCCGCCAGTGTCTCGGTGACGATGCTCAAGGCGATGGGCACCACGGCCATTGCCAGCACCACCGTGAGGTGCGGCAGGGTGTGCACGCAGGCCACGTAGCTCGCGGTGAGCGCGAACGCGAGCGTGCCGGTAACCGCTTTGTCCTCCAGGATGTAGAGCACGCAATTGACCGCGATGGTCGCGTTCAGCATCACCACGATGACCTTCGATTGTCGGCAGGTCGGCCATCCGGACACCCACCAGCACGCGAAGATCAGGGCGAGCACACCGCACACCGCGGTCACGATCCGGCTGGCGGTCCCGGTGACACCCTGCGCGCTGAATACCATCAGAAGCGGCCAGGCACCGATCGCCGCGCAGGACGCGGCCACACCTGATCGGGTGAACCGCCCGTAGCCACTGGTCTCCACCAGCTGCACCACCCAGTCGTAGCGATCCGGCTGGCGCCACCACCCCGCGAGACCACCGGCCGGACCACCGTGCACCGTTTCGCCCCCTGTCCCCGCATGCCGTGCCGACGATGCTGCCACGGCATGGTGACGACCCCGGGTGAAACGGGCGCCAACCGTGAAATCAGCCTGACCGATGTTGTGGTGACCGAACACCCATATAGTCGACGTGTGGTCGACCAGCGTCCCGCTGACAAGCCGATGTTCGCCATGGTGCAGTCCGGTGTGCTCGATGTCGCCGTGGAGCGCCACGGCGACGACGGCGGGTGGCCGGTGGTGCTACTGCACGGATTCCCTTACGACGTACGCGGTTACGACGAGGTGGCCGAACACCTGTGCGCGGCGGGAGCGCACGTGGTCGTGCCCTACCTGCGCGGCTACGGCCCGACCCGTTTCCTCGACGCGGCGACGCCCCGCTCCGGACAGCAAGCCGCTCTGGCCGCGGACCTTCGCGCGCTGATCAGCACCCTCGACCTGGACCGGCCGATCGTCGCCGGTTTCGACTGGGGCGGGCGCGCGGCGTGCATCACCGCCGCGCTCTGGCCGGAATCGGTGAGCGCGCTGGTGACGGTGTCCGGCTACAACGTGCAGAACATCGCGGCCGCCGACACCCCGGCGCTCCCTCAGTTCGAACGGAACTACTGGTATCAGTACTACCTGCACGGCGAGCGCGGTGCGGCAGGGCTGGACGCACATCGTCGAGAGTTCGCACACTTGCTGTGGCAGGAGTGGTCACCGACGTGGGACTTCACCGAAGCCCAGTTCGAGGCCACTGCACGGTCTTTCGACRACCCTGACTTCGTCGAGGTCGTGGTGCACTCTTACCGGCACCGTTACGGCCTGGTCGATGGCGATCCGGCCTACCGGGACGTGGAAGATCGGCTCGCCGCCCAGCCGCGCATCGGGGTGCCCACCGTCATCATCGATCCGACCCTGGACCCGCTCGTTCCGAACCCACCCCCGCGCGCGACGCATGAATCGCATTTCGCTGCGCTGCTCGACATCCGCGCGGTGCCGGCCGGGCACAACGTGCCGCAGGAGGCTCCGCATGCGTTCGCTGAGGCCATCGTGCATGCGCACCGGTCCAGCTGAGCACTTCCCGCCGCTGCAGACGATACGGCCGTATCCGCGGATGAGTCCTGCCGACGTCACTCACCCGGTCTTTCGAAGGGGATGATCGGCGGAACCTGAACACCATCCGGAAGCACCAACTCGCCATCGGTATTGATGTAGCCGGAGTGCTTCGTCGGTATTGGCAGATCTGGGTTGGGGCATGGCTTGTCGGTCCCTTCGCCACAGATGCCGCCGATCAGATACGAACGCTTCTGATGATCCTCGGGCCAGGGGTCGGAGTGCATACCTATCCACTGCGCCGGGACGTTGTAGAAGATGAAGAAGCAGGAGCTGACGCCGGCGAAGATCGCCAGGAACCGAACGAATTGCTGCTTGGCGAATCCGCCTCTGACGCTGTCGAGTCCGCGCTCGACGATGGTGCGACCGCGATCGTCGGTGAAGAACCGCAGACAACACAGTGCCGCCTGGACCGCTCCCCACATCAACCCTTCATAGATCGGCCATTGGTAGTAGGTGCCGGCATTGAAGGAGACCGCTCGGATGGAGCCGGGGTACGTGTAGAACCCGATCGGCAGCATCACCAGTGCCTCCATGACGAAGTCGAAGGCAAAAGAGATCGCATAGGTGACGGCGATCAATCGCAGGGTGCTGATGCCGGGCCAGCGCGTCTTTATCTTGCGCATGATCCAACAGCCGACGATGGTGATCATCAGCACCCCATAGGCGTAACCCGGCGCGTTGGTCAGCAGCGGCTCGGCGACCATGGCGCCGGGCTCCTCCGGGGACACCCAACCCGGGATGTTCGATGACCAGGAGCCCATGTTGAACGACCAGGTGTTGTAGGTGCACCAGGTATTGAAATAGTTCAGCAACGGATCCTGGAAGAACATCAGGCCCATCGAGACCAGCAGCATGCCGTCGAGAGTGATCCTGCGTTCTTGGCGCCACGGTTTGATGAAGAAGAACCACAGGGCGAACGGCAAAGCGAGCCACAGAACGATCGCGTTCGCCAGCAGCGGGATCTTCATGTACAGAGGCGGTTCCGACGGACCCGACGGCACTCGCTCGAAGTACGGTCCGGTGACCCAGCTGATCCAGACATACAGCTGGAATGCCAGAAGAACGCCGCCGATGACGGCGAAGATCCTGACGGTGTTCGACTTCTGCTTCACGTCTCCGCTGGACAGCGTTGCCACGCTTGCTGACTCGGTAATTTCCGACCTTGCATTCGATGCCTCGCTCACGAATCAACTCCTTCTCGATGCGCCACACCACGTGGGCGGCGCGTCCGCGATCACCTAAAGATACTGATAGGTATCTGAGTTACCGAGTAGACTTTCAAAACTCACAGCGAACACGCAGGTTCACCGAGGCGTCGGCCCCTGGGGTGCCGCGAGTTCCTGCAGCGCCGAGAGGAACAGCTCGTCCATCCGCGGGCTCAGGTCGGCCAGTGCAGTGCCGGTGGCAGAGCACGCCGAGCCAAAGACGCGGGCAATCGCCTCGCTGTCGATGCCGGCCCCGATCGACAGGCACAGGCAGGCCATACCGTCGGCACGCAGTTCTTCGAGTGCCTTGTGAGTGTCGGCTTCGGCGTAGCGGCCCTCGTAGCCGTCGTCGTAAGGGAAGCCGTCCGAGAGCACCACCAGCAGACGGTTCGGCGTGCCTGCTTCGTTTTTCAGGATCTCGCCGGCCCCACGGATACCGGCGCCCAGACGGGTGTAACCCGACGGCTGCAACTGGTTGAGCCGGGCCCGTGCCACCGCGCCGAAACGCTGCCCGAAAGTCTTGATGGCCGGTAGGTGCACGGCGTGGCGGCCCTGCGACCGGAAGGCGTAGACGGCGACCCGATCACCGAGTTCTTCCAGGGTGGCCGCGATGGTGGCCGCTGCCCGGCGCTGATGCTCGTGCACGGCGAGGCCGTCTGGGTCGGCGTCGGTGGCCGATCCGGATGCGTCGACCAGGATGAGGACGCCCAGGTTGCGTTCCAGCTTGCGTCGTTCGATGTAGACGTTCTCCGGGGGTGAGTACCCGGAGCGCAGGTCCACCGACATGGCAACGAGCGCTTCGGTGTCCAGCTCGTCGCCATCCGCCCGGCCGCGCAACCGTTTGGGACCCAGGCCAACTCGGGACAGGCGCCGGCGCAGCACATCATCGTGCGGCACCTCGGCAGCGGACACGTCTGCCTGGGTCGTCAAAGGGAAGTCGATGACCCGGCACCAGTCGGATCGGTATCTGTTGTGGTGGACGTCCCACTCCGGATACAGGGCGCCGCCAACCCCGATCGCAGCTCCGGGCGCGCCCCGGTCGGTGAATCGGATCTGCGTCGGCGACGGTCGGGCGTTGAGGCCGACCTCCTGAACCCGGCGGATGGAGCCGACCCGCAAATCGCCGCCGGCAGCCTCGTCCCCGGAGGAACGTGCACCGCCGAACAGCTTGCGCAGGAAGTTCGACAGCGCCTCGGAGTTGACGGGTGCCGCGAACAACTTGAGGATCTTGCTCTCGCCACCGGGCTCGTCGTCGTCCTCGGAAGCGTCGTCATCGGTTTCGTCGTCCCCCGACAGCCCGGCAACATCGAAGTGCAGCGCGAGATCCTCGTCGGTGGCCGTTGCGCCGGGTCCGATCGGGTTGGCGAACAGACTGGACGGTCTGATGACGCCGAACCACTCCGGGGCATCGGCGAGGTGCTTTCTACTCCGTGCCATCGCGAGTGACTCGCCGCTGGTTGCGGTACGCGCTGTGCCGGGCAGGTGCAGCTGAGCGGCAAGCGGCAGCCGCTCCGCCAACTCCCCCAGCACTCGGTGACCTTCGAGTGCCAGATAGCGCCGGGCGAGGGCAGGCCGGGCTCGCAAGGCCCTGACATGTACTGCGTCCAGGCTGCCGGCACCGAGAAGTGCGCTCTGTAACAGCATTTCGCGGCGTTGATGCACCGGCGAGCTTCCCGCCGTGACGAAGACGACCCTGCCGTCGGTATACGCCGGCTGACCAGCCGGTGCTTCCATCACCTCTACCGACCTGCCGGCGATGAAGGTGGCGACGAACCGAAGTCGACCCGGAGTGCTCACGTTCCGAGCAACACCGCGTCGACCAGTTCACCCAGGGCACGCACGATGTCGGCGTCATCGGACAACGCCTGGACGATCCCCGCTTGAACGGCGCTGCGCAGGTTGAGTCCCTCGGCCACGAGTCCGCCGGTGAGAATCAGCATCCGGGTCGACGATCCTTCGCGCAGCGGTGATCCATCCAGGTTCCGGATGGCGTTCGCCAGTCGCACCAAGGAACGGGCGGTCGCGAACTCGATCCCGGCCTCGTATGCGACCACCTCGGTTTCGACTTCCGGTGGCGGGAAGCCGAGCTCGATGGCGATGAAGCGCTGGCGGGTCGATTCCTTGAGGCTCTTCAGGACGCTCTGATAGCCGGGGTTGTAGGAGATCACCAGCTGAAAGCCTGGCGCCGCAGGCAAAGTCACGCCGAGCCGGTCGACGGGGAGTTCACGGCGATGATCAGCGAGCGGATGGATCACGACAGTGGTGTCCTGACGAGCTTCCACGATCTCGTCAAGGTAGAAGATCGCGCCTTCGCGCACGGCACGGGTGAGCGGACCGTCCACCCAGACGGTCTCACCGCCCTTCAGCAGGAACCGGCCCACCAGATCCGCCGACGTCATATCCTCGTGCCCGGCAACGGTGATCAGCTCGCGCCCGAGTTCGTGGGCCATCGCTTCCACGAAGCGGGTCTTGCCACAGCCCGTCGGTCCTTTCAGCAGTACCGGTAGTCCCCGGCCCGCGGCGGCACGGAAGACCTCCACCTCCTCACCGACTGCGCGGTAAAAAGGTGCACGCGAATGAGTTTCGATCATTCTCCATTCCGTTCGAACGGGATGACCGGTGGCATGGTCGCGCCTTCGGGGAGCACGAACACTCCGTCGGTGTTGATGTAACCCGAATGTCTGGTCGGTACCGGCAGGTCCGGGTGCGGACAGGGCTTGTCCGTGCCGTCACCGCAGATTCCACCGTTGAAGTACGACCGCTTCATGTGGTCCTCGGGCCAGGGATCGGCGTGCATGCCCAACCAGATCGCCGGGATGTTGTAGAAGATGAAGAAGCACGCGCTCACGCCGGCGAAGATGGCGAGAAAGCGGGTGAACTGCTGCCGGACGAATCCTCCACGGACGCTGTCGAGTCCGCGTTCGACGATGGTGCGGCCGCGATCGTCGGTGAAGAACCGCAGGCAACACAATGCCGTCTGGACCGCACCCCACATCAAGCCCTCATACACCGGCCACTGGTAGTAGGTGCCTGCGTTGAACGACAGTGCCCTGATGGCTCCGGGATAGGTGTAGAGCCCGGTCGGAAGGAGGACGAGGGCTTCCATCACGAAATCGAAGACGAACGCGATGGCGTACGTAACGGCGATCAACCGAAGCGTGCTGATATTGGGCCAGCGCGTCTTGATCTTGCGCATGATCCAACAGCCGATGATGGTGATCATCAGCACGCCATAGGCATAACCCGGCGCGTTGGTCAGCAGCGGCTCGGCGACCATGKCGCCGGGCTCCTCTGCCGAGGTCCACCCGGGAATATAGGGGGCCCACGAACCCATGTTGAACAGCCAGGTGTTGTAGGTACACCAGGTGTTGAAGTAGTTCAGGAACGGGTCCTGGAAGAACATCAGGCCCATGGATATCAACAGCATGCCGTCGAGAGTGATCCTGCGTTCTTGACGCCACGGTTTGATGAAGAAGAACCACAGCGCGAACGGCAGAGCGAGCCACAGAATGATCGCGTTCGCCATGAGCGGGATCTTCATGAAGAGCGGGGGTTCACTCGGCCCTTGAGGCACCCGCTCGAAGTAGGGCCCGGTGATCCACCGGATCCACACATATATCTGCATCGCGAGGATCAGGCCGCCGACGACGGCGAGGATCTTGACCGTATTCGACTTCTGCTTCACCCCGGCGGTGGATAGCGTTGCGGCGCTGACAGACTCGGTGACTGTGGGGTCGCTTCGGTTGGACAGYTCACTCATAGACGAAGAAGATACCACTCAGTATCTGGTCAACTCTATAGTTTCTCGGATCCTGTGCCACAATGGGCGCATGGTCGAGCAGTGGACACGCGAGCGTCGCCTCGAGCGCACCCGCGCACTGCTGCTGGATGCCGCCGAAGAGGTGTTCGCCGACAAGGGATTCGCCCCTGCCAGCCTCGACGACATCGCTCGGGCTGCCGGCTACACGAAGGGCGCGATCTACAAGCACTTCGATACCAAAGAAGAACTGTTCTTCGCCGTGAGCGACCGCTACTGGCGCCGCTACTTCGACAATTTTGCCGAGGTGCTGTCTTCGGCCACCGAGGTCGGTGCGCACGAACTCGACGCCATCGCCGCGAGGTGGCGACAGTTGAGCCTCGACCGGGRTGCCGAGCACAGTGCACTGGGCCACGAGTTCACCCTCTACCTGCTGCGCAACCCCGACGCGCGGGAACGCGTCGCCGGCAAACGTTCCGAAGTTGTCGAGGCGCTCAGTCGATTCATCATCGAGGGCATGGAGCGCATCGGCGCGACGCTGCTCATACCTCCCCTGACCTTCGCCCAGGTCCTGGTAGCCACCAGTGACTCAGTGGTGCTGGGGAGTCAACTCGATGATGTCGATCTCTACCGGCCGATCGTGGAGATGTACATGTCCGCCATCAAACTGAGCTGACCTGTCTCCAGAGACACGGGCGCTGCGACCGACAGTTCGGCGGCCGCCGGAGTTCGACGATGCGAACCGTCAGCTCGCCGAGACCATCTGTCGCAGTTCGGAGATTGCTCCGGATCGGGTGTCGTAGACCTGGACAACGGCCTGGTCGCCGGGCTGAAGGAAGGTCGTTGCGCCCAGCGGCGTGTACTTCGTCGCCCCGATACCGATCAGCACGTTCTCGGGGTGACCACTGGCCGCCATCAACGCGCCGACATCCTCGAGCGGGCTGTCCGGGGAGCCCTTCTGATTGGAGAGCCGTTCGACAATCCAGTCGAATAGCACCTCACCGTAGTACGAGTAGCCCGACAGCGGGCTGTCGACTCCATAGGCGTGCTCCTGGCCGTCGGCGGTGTGCAGAGAACACGCCAGCCGCAGCGTGGACGTGGGGCCGTCCGGCGCCAGATCCGAGATCTCGAAGAACTGTGGCGCAACACCTTTGCACGCCGCTCCCCAGTTCTTCTTGTGACTGATCTTCGCGGCGCTGGGCCGCCGGATCGAACAGTCATTGAACGCACCGAGCGCGAAGGGCTGCACACCCATCACCGTGTCGCCACGCCACGACACGCGGCACGCCACAGCGACCTCGGGCTCGATCTGTAAGTTGAGCGGGCCGTCTACGGTGCCCGGCGCCGGCAGGCCGATCATGTTGCGCGACAGCGGAAACGCACCGAGGAAGGTGTCGTTTCCCGGTGCGTACCAGGGGAAGATGCCCTTGGGCGCGGATCCTTCGGAGCGGACGTTCACGAAGTCCGCCGCCTCCCCGGCCTGTTCCAGGTGGCCGGCGAAATTGCCGGCCACACCGAGCCCAAACCATGTCCGCAGCTCGGCATCGTCGAGCGTGATCATGCGTGGGCCGCTCATAGCGCGGTCACCGCGTCGGCAACCGCTTGTCCAAGAGTCTCGGTGGTGGCCGTTCCACCCATGTCCGGGGTCAACGTGTCACCGCCGCGGGCCAGCACCGCCTCGACCGCAGTGAGCACTGCGGCGGCGGCCTCAGGTTCACCGAGGTGCTCCAGCATCATGGAGGCGCACCAGATCTGGCCGATCGGGTTGGCGATTCCCTTTCCGGCGATGTCGGGCGCGGACCCGTGCACGGGCTCGAACAGGCTGGGAAACCTCCGCTCCGGGTTGATGTTGGCGCTGGGAGCGATGCCGATGGTGCCGGTGCACGCGGGGCCGAGGTCGGACAGGATGTCGCCGAACAGGTTCGAGGCGACGACGACGTCGAACCAGTCGGGGTGCATGACGAAGTTCGCCGTGAGGATGTCGATGTGGTACTTGTCGACATCGATGTCGGGGTAGTTGGCGGCCATTGCCTGTACGCGTTCGTCCCAGTACGGCATGGAGATGGAGATGCCGTTGCTCTTGGTGGCTGATGTCAGGTGCTTCTTGGGCCGGGTCGCGGCGAGATCGAACGCGAACTTGAGTATGCGGTCGACACCGGTGCGCGTCATGATGGTTTCCTGCATGACGATCTCGCGGTCGGTGCCCTCGAAAATCTTTCCCCCGACGCTCGAGTATTCGCCTTCGGTGTTTTCCCGGACGACATAGAAGTCGACGTCACCGGGTTGGCGTCCGGCCAGCGGGCTGGGCACGCCGGGCATCAACCGGACCGGCCGCAGGTTGACGTACTGGTCGAACGCACGTCGGAATTGCAGCAGGCTCCCCCACAGCGAGATGTGATCGGGCACCACGTCGGGCCAGCCGACCGCACCGAAGTAGATGGCGTCGAACCCCTGCAGTTCACCGAACCAGTTGTCGGGCAGCATTTTCCCGTGCTTGAGGTAATAGTCGGCGCTGGAATGGTCGAAGTGCTCGAAGTCGAGGTCCAGGTCAAACGCGTGCGCGGCCGCATCCAGGACGCGGAGTCCTTCGGGCACCACTTCGGTACCGATGCCATCGCCGGGGATGACTGCGATGCGATGGGTTCGTGACATGTCGGGAAGGTCCTTTCGGTGCATGTTCAGGGTTTGTTGACGGGATGGCGTGGTTCGCGCCCGCCCAGGACGGCGATGACGTCGGCGGCGGCGCTCAGACCGGCCCGCGACCGGGACTCGACGGTCTGCCCGGCGAGATGGGAGGTCACGATGACGTCGTCGCGGCCCCGCAGCCGGCTTTCGGCCGGCAACGGTTCGGCGTCCAGTACGTCGAGGGCTGCCCCAGCGATCTCACCTGAGTCCAATGCGTCGACGAGGGCCTCCTCGTCGACCAGTGATCCGCGGGCGGTGTTGATGAGCACGGCGGTAGGTTTCATCGATTCCAATGCTGAGGCATCGATCATCCGTCGGGTGCGGTCATCGGTCTTGGTGTGCAGGCTCAGGTAGTCAGCCCGGTTCAGGACGGCGTCGCGGTCGACGAACTGCACCGCCGTCGCAGCATTGTCCGGGTGGGCGGTATGCACCAGGACAGTCATCCCGAAAGCGGTCGCGAGCGTGGCGACTGCGCGACCGCTCGGCCCGAAACCGATTATGCCCAAAGTCGTTCCGCGGAGTTCGCGTCCGGCGTCACGCGGCCAGCCGCCCGCCCGCACGCCATCGATGACGGTGGTGAGTCGGCGCGCCGACATCAGCATCAAGGCAAAAGTCATCTCGGCGACGGCGTCGTGGTTCACGCCCGGGGTGTTGCAGATCCGGATCCCACGGTCGGTGGCGGCAGCGACATCAATGGAGTCGTACCCCACGCCACTGCGCGCGATCACCCGCAATGCGGTCGCGTCCGCAATCATGTCGGCGGTGACCGGCTCACTGGCGATGATGGCGCCGTGCACGCCATCGAACAAGGCTCGCGCTTCCTCGCGATGTCGTGGTCTGGTCGCCGGCCGGTAGATGGTCTCGTGGCCGTGGCGGCGCAGGAGTGTGTCCACCTCGCTGCCCGGGACGATGTAGTCGGTGGTCACCAGCACGCGCGACATCGTTTCTTCCTACTCTTCGTGTCCGTGGTCGGGTCGGAGTGCTCGATCCGGCATGGCTCGGCCGTGGCCACCCGCTGAGCACCGCGGGCCGCCGCCCTGTTCGTGGGCGGCGGCCATCCTCAGCATCGAGGATTACGGAGTGACGGTCACGATGACGCGGCAGCGGTGTGTCGGCTGCCGCGGACCGTTGTGTCCTCAGCCGGCCGGTCGATCGCGGCATGTTCGCCGGTGCCGGATTCGATTTCGCGGTCGTCATCGTCGGCTTCGATGGTGAACTCGCGTCGTCCGGCGAGCACTTCACGTGCCTGCTCGTCGTCGAAGTCGTTCTCCCACTTGGCGATCACAATCGTACCGATGGCGTTGCCGAGGACGTTGATGAACACCCGGCCCTCGTTGAGGAGGCGGTCGATACCCACGATCAGCGCGAGGGCGGCCAGCGGCACGTGACCGACGGCGGTGATGGTCGATGCCAGGACGATGAACGCACCTCCGGCGATACCGGCGGTGCCCTTGCTGGTCAGCATCATCACGCCGACCATGATGAGCTGTTCCTGCCAGGACAGATCGATGCCGACGGCTTGCGCCAAGAACAGCGAGGCCATGGTGAGGTACACCGCCGAGCCATCGAGGTTGAACGAGAATCCTGCCGGGATAACGAGGCCGACAACGGGTTTGCCGCAGCCCAAGTGTTCCAGCTTGCGGACCAACTGCGGCAGAATTGCTTCACTGGAGCAAGTGCTGAGCGCGATGAGCAGCTCGGTCTTCAGGTACCGCATGAGCGTGAAGACATTCATGCCGCAGGCTTTGGAGATCAGCCCCAGCAGCACGACGACGTAGACGATGCAGGTGGCGGTGAACAGCAAGATGAGGAATCCGAGTTGCTGCAGGCTGGAGGCACCGTACTTGGCGACGACCGAGGCGAGAGCACCAAAGGTGCCGATGGGAGCCAACCGCATCACCCAGCCGACGATCTTGAACACCACGTGTGACAGCGACTCGATCAGCGTGGTGATCGGCGCGCTGTGCGCCTTGGTGACATTGAGCGCGCAGCCGATCATCAGCGACACCAACAATGCCGAAAGGATGGCGTGGCCGGTGATCGCGCCGAACAGGGATTCGGGGATCACGTTGGTGACGAACTGGACGAAACCGACCTTCTCCCCCGAGTCGACGCCAGGGATGGTGCTGGCATCGAGGCTGTTGACGTCGATATTCATGCCCGCACCGGGTTTGAAGATGTTGGCCACCACGAGGCCGATCAACATCGAGACCAGTGAGAGTACGAAGAAGTAGCCGAGTGCCTTGACGCCGATGCGGCCAGCTCGGCGAAGGCTGTCCATGGTGGCGATGCCGAGGGTCACGACGCAAAAGACGACAGGGACCACGATCATCTTGACCAGCCCGATGAACCAGTCGTTGAGCGGTGTCACCGCGGCGCCGACGTTCGGCGCCAGGATGCCGACGGCGATGCCAAGGACGGCGCCGATGATGACCTGGAACCAGAGTTGGCGTATCAGGTTGCCGAATCTGGACCGGCGGGGTGGTGCGGTGGCGGTGGTGGTGGACATTTTGGGAACTCCTTTGGTCCGGTAGGTATTTCGCGCGAGTGGCTGACCTGGATGTGATGCGCCGGTCGGCCGGCGGGTGTGGTGCGCGCCGCGCCGCCCGACCTCGAACACCGGGTGGCACCGGAACGGCGGTCAGTGGTGCAGCTCGCGCAGCACCTTGTAGAACGCGCTCTTGGCCTCGAAGCCGATGCCGGGGATCTCGGTGAGCCCGACCTGGCTGTCGGAGACGACGGCGTCATCGGCAAAGCCGCCGGTGGGCTGGAACTCACCCGGGTAGGACTCGTTGCCGCCGAGCTTGAGGGCCGCGGCGATGTGCAGGGAGAACTGGTGCCCGCCGTGCGGGATGCAGCGGCGCGAGGACCAGCCGTGCTCCTTCAACATTTCCTGCACGCGCAGATATTCGGTGAGGCCGTAGCTCAAGGCCGGGTCGACCTGGATGTAGTCGCGGTCCGGGCGCATGCCGCCGTAGCGGATGAGGTTGCGGGCGTCCTGGACGGAGAACAGGTTCTCACCGGTCGCGATCGGGCCACGGTAGTTCTCCGAGAGGATGGCATTGAGCCGGTAATCGAGCGGGTCGCCGACCTCCTCGTACCAGAACAGACCATAGGGTTCGATGGCCCGGCCGTAGTCCAGGGCGGTCTGCAGATCGAAGCGGCCGTTGACGTCGACCGCCAGGCGGGACCCGTCGCCGTCGAGGACTTCCAGGACCGCTTCGATGCGCTTGAGATCGTCGGCGAGGTCGGTGCCACCGATCTTCATCTTGACCACGGAGTAGCCCATGTCGAGGAAGCGGCGCATCTCGTCTTGCAGGTCCCCGAGCGTCTTCCCGGGTGCGTAATAGCCGCCGGCTGCGTACACGAACACCGAGTCGTCGGGCTGGCCGTCGCCGTAGCGATCGGACAGGTAGCGGTAGAGCGGCTGGCCGGCGATCTTGGAGGCCAGGTCGAACAGGGCCATGTCGAGCACGCCGATCGCGACGGAGCGCTCTCCGTGGCCACCGGGCTTCTCGTTGTTCATCATGATCGGCCACGCCAGTGTCGGATCCAGGTCACCGGCCTCGTTCAGCAGGCTTTCCGGGGCGGCATCGAGCAGACGCGGAATCGCGCGACGGCGCAGGATCTCCCCCGCGCTGTAGCGACCGTTGGAGTTGAAGCCGTACCCGATGACGGGTTCGCCGTCGCGCATCACGTCGCTGACGATCGCCACGATCGAGCAGTCCATCGAGCTGAAGTCGATCCACGCATTGCGGATGGAGGAACTGATCGGCACCACACCTTCGTGGACAGAGAGAATCTTCATGATCAACCTTTCTTGTATCTTATAAGATGTGAGATGTAACTGATGACTGCCGATGCTAGACTTGCTGTGACGGTCAGCACAAGAGGCAATATGTGGCACTGGTCACATCGGTTCACGCAACGAGATTGGGCGCACATGACATCACCGCAGGTCACCAACGTCTTTTCCAGCAAGAGCGACGTTGCCTACGCCGAATTGCGGCGACTGATCCTCAGCGGCGGCCTACCTGCGGGCTCACGGCTTTCTCAGTACGAGCTGGCCGAGCAGATGCGGATGAGCATCACACCCCTGCGGGAAGCGATTCGCCGGCTCAGCGGTGAGGGCCTCATCGAACTCGACAATCACCGAGACGCCCGAGTCTCATCGATCGGTGCGGACGAGGCCCGCCAGTTGTTCGAGGTGCGGCTGGCACTGGAACCCGCGGCGGTGGCGCTGGCCGCCGAACGTCGCACCGACGACGACATCGCGGTGATGCGGACGGCACTGGCCGATCTGGTCCCGGTCACCCGGGAATGGGGAGAGGACGGGTTGTGCGCCCACAGCGCCTTTCACCGCACGCTGTATGCCGCAGCGCACAACGACGTGATGATCAAGACTCTTGATGACCTGTGGGCCAAGTCCGACCGCTACCGGCGCCTCGGACTGATGCTGCCCGCGGGGGACGAACCCCGGATGATCGACTTCAACCAGCACCATCAGATGCTCGAACTCGTCGTCGATCGCGATGCCGCCGCGGCGCACGCGCTGGCGCGACTACATATCGAGAACAGCCTGACGGCCTCCGCGATCGACGCCCTCGAAGGACAGTTCCCCAAATCCGAAATCGCTTGAGATAAGCCAGCTCCAGCCCGACCGCAGCGTGTTTCAGGCTTCTCGCCGCCCGCGGCGGATTGAAACTGTTTAAGAACCCAGTTACGTACCCTGTGTCCAGGGTGGTCGACAGGCTTCCCGTTCCTCCGCCGCGAGAGGTGCGCCCTGTGGTCTCTGAGAAAATCGCCGTGGGTGAAACACCGGCCGCCGCACCCACCACGATCGAGGTACGTGGTGCGTGCGTGCACAACCTCGCGAACGTCGACGTCGACGTGCCCCTGAACCAAATGGTGGCCATCGCAGGGGTTTCCGGATCGGGTAAGTCATCACTGGCGATGGGAGTCCTGTACGCCGAGGGTTCACGTCGCTACATCGAGGCGCTGTCGACCTACACCCGGCGCAGGATGTCGCACGCCACCAAGGCCACCGTCGACAGCGTCCGGCACGTCCCGGCCGCGCTGGCCCTGCGGCAGCGACCGGGTGTACCCGGTGCCCGCAGCACCTTCGGTACCTCGACCGAACTACTCAACGTCCTGCGGCTGCTGTTCTCCCGCCTGGCAGAGCACGTCTGCCCCAACGGCCACCGCCAGAAACCGACGATCGATGTCGCCGCAGGCCTGGACCTCACCTGCCCGGTCTGCGACGTCACGTTCAGCCCGCCGGGTGCCGAGGCGCTCGCATTCAACTCCGACGGGGCATGTCCGACCTGCGGCGGCCTCGGGGTGGTGCGCGAGATCGATGACGCACTGCTGGTTCCCGATCCGTCACGGACGATCGCCGACGGCGCGGTCGCCCCGTGGAAGATGATGGGCCTGACCGTCATGCCGCAGATGGTGGGCGAGCTCGGCGTGCGCACCGACGTGCCCTACCGCGATCTCACCGACGACGAACGCGACGTCATCCTGCACGGCCCTGCCGACAAGCACCGCATCACGGTGCCGTCGAAGAGCGGAAAACTGTTCGAGGTCAACTTCACCTACCGCAACGCCCGCCTCGCCGTACAGGAGGCGCTCGACAAAGCCGCCAGCGAAGGTGGCCTCAACCGGGTCAACAAGTTCATCAATACCGGCACGTGCCCGACATGCCACGGCACCCGGCTGAGCGCACGCGCCCTGGCTCCTCAGGTGACCGGGATCAACCTCGCTGAGGCGACGGCAATGACCCTCGATGACGTGATCGACTGGGTGCCAACGGTCCTCGATACATTGCCTGCCGATATGCGTTCGATGGCGACCGCGATCACCGGGCAGCTGTTCGAGATCGCGCAGCGGCTCGTCGAACTCGGCCTCGGCTACCTCGGTCTGGACCGACCCAGTTCCACGCTGTCCACCGGCGAGCGCCAACGCGTTGCACTTTCCCGCGCGGTGCGCAATCAGACCACCGGGGTGCTCTACGTGCTCGACGAACCGTCCATCGGCCTGCACCCGTCCAACATCGACGGCCTCAACGGTGTCATCCGCGATCTGCTGCGCGACGGGAACTCGGTGGTGCTGGTCGATCACGACGTGCAGGTCCTGCGCGAAGCCGACTGGTTCATCGAGATCGGACCCGGATCCGGCAGCGACGGCGGCACTGTCATCGCGGAGGGGACACTGGATGATCTGGTGGGTAACCCGTCCTCGCAGATCGCCGGGTTCCTCGACGGGACAGAGCCGATCCGCGTGCGAGAGGCCGTCACCTCCGAGCGACTCTTCGACCAGGGTCGGATCCGTCTGGCCACGCTCCCGATACACACCGTGCACGCCCTCGACGTCGAAATACCCAAGGGCCGACTCACCACCGTCACCGGCGTTTCCGGTTCCGGCAAGACCACCTTGGTGCTGGAGAGCTTGGTGCCGGCGTTGCAGACGATAGCGGCAGGCGAACAGTTGCCCGCACACATCGCGACGGTGGAACCGTCGGGCATCGAGCGCGTCAACGTCGTCGACGCCACTCCCATCGGCACCAACGTGCGGTCCACCGTCGCCACCTACAGCGGGGTCCTCGACGAGCTGCGCCGCGTCTACGCCGCCCTCGACGCGTCGAAGGGCCGCGGGCTGACCGCCTCGGACTTCTCCTACAACACCGGATCCCTGCGCTGCCCGCGCTGCGAAGGGACCGGGCAGATCTCGCTCGACGTGCAATTCCTGCCCGACGTCGACATCCCCTGCCCCGACTGCGACGGCACACGCTATGCCCCAGCCGCACAGGATATCCGGCGAGACGGCCTATCCCTGCCCGCACTCCTCGGGCTCACCGTCAAGCAGGCACTGCAGGACACCGAGGACCTGCCGAAGGTACACCGGAAACTGCAAACCCTGATCGACCTCGGGCTGGGCTACCTCACCCTGGGCGAGGACACCCCGGCGCTATCGGGCGGCGAAGCCCAACGACTCAAGCTCGCAACCGAACTCGGGCGCAAGCAGTCCGATGCGCTGTTCGTGCTGGACGAGCCCAGCGTCGGACTGCATCCTCTCGACGTCCGCGTCCTGCTCGGCGTCATCGACCGCCTCGGCGCACGAGGTGCCACCGTGATCGTCATCGAACACGATCTCGACATGATCGCCAACGCCGACTACGTCATCGATATGGGACCCGGAGGCGGTGCCGCAGGCGGGACCATCGTCGCAACCGGCACGCCCGCCGATATCGCCCACTCCACCGCCAGCGTCACCGGCCGCTATCTCGCAGCGGGAGTGGCGCCGTGAACTGTTGAACGCGGCGCTTCGACGCCAAGGCATTCTGATGGCCTGGGTGCTGCGTCAGCCGTCGTAGTCCACGGCAACCGTTGCGGTGCTGGGACGAGACTGACAGGTCAGTATGAAGCCGGCCTCGAGCTCCGCTGTGTTGAGGGCGAAGTTCTGTTCCATCGACACCGCTCCGGCGGTGACTTTGGCTTTGCATGTGCCACACGCGCCGCCCAGGCAGGCGTACGGCGCGTCGATGTTGTTCTTCAACGCGGATTCGAGGATGGAGTCACCGGGAGCGAGTTCCACGGTGTGCGTCGCACCGGACAGCGTGACGCTCACCTGGGATTCGGGATAGTCGTCGATGGGTGTGGCTTGTGCGGGGCCGCGGAACAGTTCGAGGTGTATCTGCTCAGTCGGTACCTCCTCGACCACGAGGCCACGGTGCAGAGTCGTGACGAGATCGCTTGGGCCGCAGAGGTACCACCGGTCGATGGATGTCACGGGACTGCCCAGCAGCCGCCGGATCATCGCCAGATCGATGCGTCCGCGGAGGAACTCGGGATGGTGCGCTTCGGCGGACCGGACGTGAAAAATGCGGAGCCGGTCGGCGTATCGCGCTTCGAGTTCGTCGAGTTCGGCCGCGAACATGGTCGAGTCGGCGGTCCGGTTGCCATAGACGAGGGTGAAGCGGCTGTCGGTTTCGATCTCCATGGTGGTGCGCATGATCGACAGGATGGGCGTGATGCCGCTACCGGCGGCCACCGCGACATAGTCGTGTCGGGCGAGCGGGTGCAGGGGCGCGCCGAAACTACCCGTGGGTGTCATCAGCTCCAGAACGTCACCGGCACGCAGTGATTCGACCGCGAAGGACGAGAACACCCCACCGGCAACGTGGCGCACGCCGATCGCCAGTTCTCCCGACGCTGCCGAGGTGCAGATCGAGTAGTTGCGCCGCACCTCCTTGCCCTCGATGCGATGTTTCACGATCAGGTGCTGGCCGGCCTGGAACTGGAACTCGTCGGTGAGATGATCGGGCACGGCGAAACTGACTTTGACGCTGTCGGGCGTCAGCCCCTCGACGCTTTTGACCGGGATCGGGTGGGTGTCGACACCGCCCGGCGTGGCGGGCTGGGGCATGCGAATCGGCAGCAGCGCAGCCAATTTGCCGTTGAGCCGTTTCCATTCGCGGTACTGCGGTGCGTCGAGTTGCTGCCCGAAGACAGTGCTGATCGCCGAGTCGCGCTCCAGATAGGCAGCCTCGTTGCGTTGCCACGCCGCGACATAGCGATAGAACGGGATCGAGGGGTGCAAGTGGTGGACCAGATGATAGTTCTGCGACAGCAGCAGCGGGGTCAGGATCCACTCGGAGCCGACGCGGTTGCGGGTGGCGCGGTAACGGTTCTCGCGCTGGGTGTCTTCCAGATCATGATGCGGCAGCCAGTCGAACCACCAGGCGAGCACGGCCATGGCCACCCGTTCGGGAATCAGATAGATCACCGCGAGGGTCCACAGATGGCCCGTGACAGCGGCCGTCACAATCACCGCGACCGTGACAACCATCAATGCTGCCGTTTCGGCGATCTCCGCGCGGGGACGCTTGCGCCAGTGGCGCACCAGGAAACGGAGGTACGGAAGATCCATGGCAGGGAAGCGGAGGGGCAGCTGCCACCACGGTGCGGCGCTCACGAAGTGATCGGGATCGGCGTCACCGTCGTTCGTGTTGCGGTGGTGCTCGATGTGGATGAACGCGAACGACCTGAAAGAAATCAGCGGCGAGACAAAGAACATCGCGATGCGGCCGAATGCGACATTTACCCAACGACGAGAGCTGATCGAGTAATGCGAAGCGTCGTGCAGGACGGTGAACAACACGAAGATCGCGACGGCGCTGGCGGCGACGGTGGCGGCCGCCGGCAACGTGTCGGTGAGGGCAGCCCAGGTGGACGCACCGAAGAGCGCAAGCGCGAAGGTGAAGATGCCGACGATGGGCCAGGACAGCGCGGGTACCTGCTCGCCCGGGTCAGGCAGGGCGTGCGGCGAGCCCGCAGTACGGGGTGGGGAGTATTCCGTCGTGGTCACTGTCGGACTCCTCGATCGCGCTTCGGTTGAGATGCCCAAACTACAAACGCCCGGTGCCGGTCTACAAGGACCTCGCAGCCCTCGACAGTGTGCTGCCAGCACATCCTTTTGGCACCGGAACCCGGCGGGGAGGCTAGGCCTCGGGCAACACCGAGGCTCCCAGCACGTCGCACACGAGCAGGGCTGCATGCAGCTCGGCGACTTTGACCGTCACGGGCCGGCCTCGGCGCTCTTCGGCACGACGTACCCGCTGCAGGACCGTGTTCTTGTGGATCCCCAAGGTGCGCGCGGCGGCCGTCAGACTCCCCTGCGCGTCGAGAACAGCCAGCAGCGCGGCGCGCTCGCCGCGCTCTTTGCCGCCGTCGGCCGCCAGGTCGCCGAGCTGAGCGGCGACGAAGGCCCGTGCCGTATCCAGGTCGCGCGCGATCGCATCCACCAGCGCGACATCGCCGAATTCGGTGATCGACGGCGCCGCACGCCCCGCCAGTTCGACGACCCGGCGCGTGCGTACCGCCTCCAGGTGGGTGGCGCGGAAGCCGGCGGCCCCCGGATGCGGTGAGCCCACCGCGAGGTGAACGTGGTCTGATGAGCCCGCGAGTTCCGCCGCCATCGTCGAGCTTTTCACCTCCCCCGTGGCCGAGGCCCACCCCCATACCGCGAGTGGGCCGTCCGCCACGACGAGTGGATGACCATCCCCGAGATGGCGACCCACACGTTTGGCGAATCCGTCCAGATCGACACCGCGGTCATTGGCCCAGCACACGAACCCGACCTGCCGGCCGGTGAGCCGGTGGCTGAGCACCCGTTCGGCCCTGGCGCTGTCGACACGTTCCCCGGCCAGCAGTGCCCGCACGACGTCGTCGCGATCGGCACGTGCCTGGTTTTGCCGACGGTCCAGCTCCGCGACGTACTCGGCCGCCACCAGAGAAGAGATGCGGTCGATGTAGCGGAACCCGAACCGCTCGAGATCGGCGAAGGTCCGCAGTGCGACAGCGGGATCGTCGATCCAGTCGGCGAGCGAGCCGGAGAGCTTCTCGGTGAAGTACTCATGACCGAGGCGGTAGAACCGCAACATCACATCGACGCTGTGCCCCCGCGCGGCCATGGCCCGCGCGTGTTCGAGCGCGGTGACCGGCGCCTCGGCCGCCGACACGTCGATCCCATGACGGAACATCGAAAGGACCGCTTCGAGATTCGATGAGCACGATCCCAGGGTGAGGCCGCGAAGTTCGGCATCCCCGCCGACCTCCGGGATCCGATCGACCAGGTAGGTCAGCATGTCATCGGCCAGGCTGGACACATCCCCCAGCAGGGCGGCGGCGACTCCCCTTCCGGCGACCGCGCCGTCAGCCGGTTCGCGCGCGTCCATGCCTGCAGACTAACCGCGACGCCGATGGCCGACGCCGACATCCGGAACTTACGGTGTCAGGGGTCGGTTCTGAGCCCGTCCAGCAGGACCGTCATGACCTGGATCTCTTCGGTCTGCTCGGCGACCATGACCGCGGCGGCGGTGCGGATCGTGTCGTCGTTGCTGCTCCGGGCGACGTGGCCGGCCATGGTGATTCCGCCCTGGTGATGGCGAATCATCAACTCCAAGAACAGGATGTGGTTGACGCGGCCGGTGCTGCGTTGCAAGCGGGTGAGTTCGTCCGGTGAGGCCATACCCGGCATTCCCATCGCGTGCTGCTCATGATCGGTGCGAGCGGACATCATCCAGGCCATCGGCTCGGTCGCGCTGAGCGGGGCGCCGGCCATTTGCAGCCAACCGGTCATCTGTCCGATCTCGGCGAGCTGAGTGAAACGGATCTGTTCCGCGAGTGCGTGGACGCCGGGCGGGGTGTCGCCGGTGAGCATGTCGGTCATCGTCACCGCCTGCTGGTGATGTGCAGCCATGTCCTGGGCGAACCCGATGTCGCTGTCGGCCAACAGAGGTGGTGGTGCGGATTCGCCGCGGTCCGCGACCGCGGCGTACACACCGGCACCCAGGACGGCCGACAACAGCAATGGGACAACACGGCCGGCACGGCGTCGCAACGTCATCGCGGCGGGTACACCGACGGGTCGAGGCGCAGCGCCATGAAGCCGTTGTCCGAGCACGTGACGTAGAGCAGGTCACCGCGGAACTCCGGTGGCGACATGCACCAGTCCGCGGACAGGTCCAGGCCGATGATGCGCCCGTCCCGGACGATATCGTCACCGTTGATGTGGCCGTTGAGGATCGACTGGGCGATCGAGATGGCGCTGCTGGCGGGCGGAACCACGATGCCGCCGAACCGTACGTGCTGCGAGTTCGGTAGCTGGTCGTTCTTGCCCGTCTGCGCAGGCGGATTGAAATAGGCCATCTCGCGGACGTTGTCGGGATCGCGGACGTCGAACACCCTGATCCCCGACTGCGCCCACCCGCAGGCCAGGGCTTGCGGATTCTCCCGGCTGTCCACACTGCAGTAGTGCGATTCGTATCCGAAGGCCCCGCTGCTGGAGGCGCTGGCCGCCCACCGGTCCAGATTCTGCGGGAGGTTGATCTCCAGTTTGATGGTGGTGCGTAGGCGCAGATCGCCGAGGTCGCCGGCGTCGAAGATCTTGACCCCGCCCGAACCGAACTCATCGATGTTGAACAGGTGCGGCGTCCCACCGTAGGTGACATAGATGCTGTGCTGGCTGATCAACCCGTCGTGCCAGTGCCGGTAGCCGCGCAGCGGAAGCAGTTGGTGCATCGTTGTTCTATGGGCGGCACGGGATTGCACGGCGGTGGTGTCCAGGACGTTGACCCCTGCGGCGGTGGACATGAACATGGTGTTCCCGTCGGGGGTGAAGTCCATCCCGTGGCTGGCGAATCCTGCTGGGGCGCTCCAGATCACCGCGGGATTGGCGGGGTCGGCGACGTCGACAGCACTGGCCCAGATCTGGCCCGAGGCCCAGTAGGTGTTGCCGTCGGGCGAGAAGGCACCTTCGTGGGTGAGCATCGGGATGCGCACACCGGGCAGCGATCCGCGGCCCTGGTTCAGCAGCCGGGGGTGTGCGCAATCGGTGGCGATGTCGTAGATGGAGATGTAGCCCAGTCCGAAGAGGAACGGTACCCCGGTGCCTGCCAGCAGACCGCGAGACTCGTTGACTTTCAGCGACTCCCAGGTTCCGTTGACCATCGCGGGTTGATCCAGTATCACCGTCGGCCGCGGATGGGCCGGATCGGACACGTCGAGCACCTGCACGCCGTCGGTGTGCGGGAGCGTTGATCCGATGTAGACGCAGTTCTGGTACGACGCGCTGGTAAAACCCGCCCCCGGGCCCTGGTACTGGCCGACCAGGTCGACGTTGCAGTTGTAGCCCGCCATGCTGCGCCGCGAGTCCCGGTCGTTCAGCGGAACCTCGCCTTGCAGGCCGGTTTCGACACGATCGTCGGGTCGGCACGTCGCGGCCGGCACGGCCGTCGACCAGATGTCGTTGTTCTGATCGAACCCCGGCGGCAGACCAGCACTGGCCGGAGCTGCCGCGCTGACCGCGACGAGGAGCACCGCGGCGGCAATCGCCAACCAACAATGGCCGCGCGATCTGCTCAGCGAATCATGTTCCCCGGACGGCGCCACCCGGACTGTCGTCTCCCCCATCGCGGCAAAACTACATCCTCTAATGACTTAGAGGAAACGGTTTCGTGAAATTTTGCCCGCACGGCCGGAGCCGAACGGAGCGGAGATCGACCCGGCTCGCCACCGATCCCGGGAGGCTGGCGGCTAAAATCCGGCAGATCAGCGCACCCCGCAAGTACAACGCCGCTCAACGCCGCATCGACATTGCCGATGCGGCCATCGACCTGCTGGGCAAGGACGGTTCGCGCGGGCTGTCCCATCCACGGGTGGACCGGCACGGTGGCCTGCCCACCGGCACCACGTCCTACTACTTCCGCACCCGCAAAGCGCTCTTGCACGCAGTTGCAGAGCGCCTCACCGAACTCGACCTCGCCGATCTGTCCATGATGGACGAGCGCAGCGAGCACTACGTCGCCGATTACGCGGGCACGATAGGTCTGGCACGACTGGTGATGCTCTCCGCGCAGGAACCTTATTTGACCCGTACCCGAGCCCGATTCGAACTGATCCTGCATGCCCGCCGAGATCCCGATCTTGCCGAGACGACCCAGAGTTACAGCCTGCAGTTCTACCGCCTCGCCCGCGAGGTGATTGCCCGCTGGTACGCCGACACCGCCACTCCGGCTACGCATATCGAGGAACGCGCGGTGGCGGTCCTGACCTACATCAGCGGTGTGATGCTCAGCGTGGTCGCCGGCACGCCGGTCGTCAACGATGCCGCCGACCTCGATATCCAGATCCGTCAATTCCTGCCCAGTGGGCCGGACCGAGAACAACTCTGACGCAGGCCAATGCGGCCTGCCCGTCGCCGAACGCCCCGGACAGATACTCGGCAGACAACTGATTCGCTGAGCGGAGTCGCATGCACGGTCGTTCACATCAAAGGTATGAATACATCCTGCGGCCTTGTAACATGGTTACCGGTTCAGCAGCAGCCTTCGCACCAGCTCGCAGTAGATGGAGGCCGAAATGACCAGCGTTCAATCCCGGACCATGCAGTCGAGGCGCGTACGCGAGACGACGTCGCCACCGTCCGACGGGCAACCTTCCACGCTCCAGACATCCACTCAATGGCCCAATTTCGATGTCGCACTGGTGTCCGTCGAGGGTGAGGTGGACGCCGCCAACAGCGCCGACCTGTTCGATTACGCGCTGAGCAAGGCGCTCTTGTGCCGGTTGTTGATCCTGAATCTGGAACGAGTCCGGTCTCTGTCCTGCAGCGGCTACGACATGCTGAGAACGCTCGAGAGCCGATGCGCGATGGCAGACGTCGAGCTCACGGTGCTGCACGGCAGATACGCCGGTAGCGGTGCACCGGAGCTATGGCAGACGTCGGGTCGTCAACGCGCCTAGCGCTGACGTTGCTCGACCCCCGACCGCCGACGTAGCGGCAGGCCCGGGATCGCGGTGGCGCTCGAAGCTGCTGTCCCGCTGCAACTTCGGACTTGGCAAGCCGCATCGAAATTCTTCGAAAACCGTCTGGCACTCTCCCTGCGCGAGTGCTAAATTCTGTGTTGCACAGTGATGGCGGTCCGCCAACGGGGCGGGCCCGGTGACGATCGAGGAGGTGTGTTGCTGTGCTTCGTTTTGATCCGTTCAGTGACCTTGACACCCTGACCCGGGGCTTGCTGAACAGCCAGACCGGATCAACGCGCAGTCCTCGGTTCATGCCGATGGACCTCTACAAAGTCGATGATCATTTCGTCCTGACCGCCGATCTACCCGGTGTGGATCCCGGCTCGGTCGACGTCAACGTCGATCACGGCACCCTGACACTGACGGCGCATCGTTCGGCGCGCTCAGAGGACGGTGTGCAGTGGCTGGCCAACGAGCGCTTCGCCGGCACCTACCGCAGACAGCTGTCGCTGGGCGAAGGGATCGACACCGCGAAGATCGCGGCCACCTACGAGAACGGTGTCCTGACCGTGACGATCCCGCTGGCTGAACGTGCCAAGCCACGACGGATCGAGGTCACCCGCGCGGCATCACAGACATCGATCGAACCCACCACGGTCGACGCCGAGTAGCCCGCCCGCCGCCGGGCGCACGACAGTGCGCCCGGCCTCGCCTGCGAGTCTGCCAACCCTGATGCGGTTGAGGTGACATCCCGCTAAACTCATTGCAACGCGCGTCATAGCTTGCCCGGTTCAGACTCAGCCCGCGAGACGAAGCGCCCAGGGACACACTGAAAGCCGAGTCAGCAAAATGCCCAATTCACCCCAATTATTTGTCGATCTCGATTGGCGGGGCACCACAGTGACCCTCCGTTGCTCCGGCGTCATCGACATGCTCACCGCGCCGGACTTGGAGCAGCAGATCAGCGGTGCGTTGGCTCAGAATCCGTCAGCAATGATCGTCGATCTGACCCTCGTCGACTTCATCTCGTCGCGCGGCCTGTGGGTTCTTCTCGATACGTACAAACGGTGCTCGCCGACCATGGGCTTTGCAGTCGTCGCCGACGGCCCGGCGACCCTTCGCCCTCTGAAACTCATGGGAATGACCGACGTCTTCCCCGTGCGCACCAGCCTCACAGACGCTCTCGACGACGTCGCGGTACCGGGTCGGCGCACTGCCTGAAATAGTGACCGACGCGGAGCGCGCCGCTCACCACGCGTGTCACGCCGCCAAAATGAATGACAGGAAGAATCCGCCGGCGGTGGCGAAGGCATTGAACGGGCGACCATGTTCAAAGGCCTCGGGCATCAATGTGTCGGCCAGCGAAGCCAACACGGCTCCCCCGGCAAAAGCCAGTGCCACGCCTAGGACGCTGCTGCTCATCTGCTCGGCGGTCGCACGCCCTGCGACGACCGCTACGGCCAGGAGCACCGCACACACAGTCCAGGTCAGCATGACCGTGCGCACCCGCATCCCGGACTCACGCATACTCACCGCCCCCACCAGGGCTTCGGGCAGGTTCGAAAAGAAGATCGCCACCAACAGCGACAACGACGCCCCGCTCACCAGTGACACACCAAGTGCGAGGTTCTCGGGCACCCCGTCCAGAGTCACCGCGGCCAATAGAGCCAACCCCACCCCGCGGCGGGCTCCAGAGGCCACCACCTCGCGCTGCTCGGGACCTGACTGGCCACTCACGTAGCGGTCCAGCAGGGTATCGGCAAGGACGAAAGTCGCTGCACCGGCTAGCAATCCCAGCCCTGCGCGGGTCGCGCCGCCGAGATGAAAAGCCTCCTCGAACAACTCGAATGCCAGTGCAGAAATCAGCGCACCGCTGGCGAAGGCCAACAGCACACCCGTCACCGTCTTGGCAGGACTGAACCGCGCCCCCACACCGGCCCCGATCACCAGGGCGCTGGATGCAGCCAGCCCGAACAGAACCGCCAGCATCTGCACCGCCTCCCCTACCGCCCTCCGCACTGCTGACATGACTCGCGGTCGTCGCCCGCCGACAGCACGTTCGGTTCAACGATCCTGCCAACCGCGCATCGATGCGCACACATTGCGGTAAACGGCTGTACCTGTTCGGTTTCGACCCACTCGCGCACGGGCATGCCAGCGGTCTGGGGCACGCGGTTCCCTGCCCACGGGACTCCACCTTGCCGGGGACCGCAGAGAGGACGCTGCGATGAAGTGGCTTATCGCCATGATCGGAGGGCTGCTGGCCGGTGTCCTCGTCGGTAGGCGGACCGCCGGCGCCGCTTCGCTCCCGGCAGCTCCAGCTGCGACATTCGGTGCGCAGACGGAGAACTTTGTCGCCGTGGGTGATTCCAGCGCGTCCCACCCGGACCCGGAGAACGCCCCCGATCCCGACGACCCGTCGAAACCGGACTCGCCGTCCGATCTGAGCAAGCCGTCGGTGATGTATGTGCTGCGCAAAACGGCGCGCGAGTTCAGCTCCGATCAATGCACGGATCTGGCTGCGGCACTGACCTACTACGCCGTGCTCTCGTTGTTCCCCGCGCTGGTCGTGATGGTGTCGCTGCTGGGTGTGTTCGGGCAAGGCAGGCGCACCACCGAAGCAGTACTGCAGATCGTCGAGGACCTGGGCCCCTCGTCGGCGGTGGATACGCTGCGCGCCCCCATTCAGCAGCTGGTGGAGGCGCCCTCGGCAGGCATCGCCTTGGTGGTCGGTGTTGCCGGCGCGCTGTGGTCGGCCTCGGGTTACATCGGCGCCTTCGGCCGCGCGATGAACCGCGTCTACGAAGTCGACGAAGGCCGCCCCGTGTGGAAGCTGCGACCGATCCAACTGCTCCTGACCTTCACCGGTCTGATCGCCGCCGCGGCGGTCGCGTTTCTGCTCGCGGTCAGTGGTCCCATCGCGGCCGCCCTCGGAGACGCGATTGGGCTCGGCTCCACCGCCCAATCGATCTGGAATGTGGCACGGTTCCCGCTCGTGCTGATCCTGGTCACCGGCGCAGTCGCCGTCCTCTACTACGCCRCCCCCAATGTGCAGCAACCGAAGTTCCGGTGGATCAGCGTCGGCGCCGCCGCCGCGATCGTGCTCTGGGTCATCGCGTCAATCGGGTTCGGTTTCTACGTCAGCAACTTCGGCAGCTACAACAAGACCTACGGCGCGCTCGCCGGGGTGATCGTGTTCCTGCTGTGGCTCTGGATCACCAACCTGGCCCTACTCTTCGGAGCGGAGCTGGACGCCGAGCTCGAACGGGGCCGCCAACTCCAAGCCGGCATCGCCGCCGAGCGCGACCTGCAACTTCCGGCCCGCGACAACCGGGTCGCCGAGAGGAACCAGGCCAAGGAGGAAGCCGACGTCCAGCAGGGCCGCCGGCTGCGCGAATCGCGTGGGCAACACGGCAGCTAGTGTTTGGCCCCGCCGCGACGGGGTATCACAAGAGTCCCGGGCTGGTGCGTCCGAACACAACGGTCGCGCCCAGGGATTCACAATTCGCGTGAAGGTCCAGAAACTGCCTCCGCGATCGACCTCTACTACGTCCATGTCTCGCTCAGCGGGTCGTCGTGACGGCGCAGCCGCCTATCGCTGGCGAGCGCCTCCATCGCAGCCAATTGCATCGGGTGAGACGTTGCCGCAAAACCACACCCCGTCGTGACCCGCCGCGGTGCCACCTCAAAGATTAGGAATCTTCCATGTACCTGCACACTGAGCAGCTCATCAACGAAATCGCCGTCGACGAGCCCGATCCCGCCGCAGCCAACGCGCTGCAGGAGGGCCTCGGTGGCCAGTTCGGCGAGATGCGCACCATGATGCAGTATCTGTTCCAGAGCATGAACTTCCGCGGCGATCCCGCGTCCAAGCCCTACAGGGATCTGCTTCAAGGTGTCGGCACCGAAGAGATCAGCCATGTCGAACTCATCGGGACCACCATCGCCCGGCTGCTGGACGGCTCACCGGAGTACAAGGGCAAGAAGACCGACCCGGTCGACGAGCCCGGTGCCGGCGGCGCGACGCCACTGAAGATTGCGTTGGACACCAGTAACATTCACCATTATCTGGTCGGCGCCCAGGGCGCCCTGCCCGTCGATGCGGCGGGAAATCCGTGGCTGGGTTCCTACGTGTACAACAGCGGCAACCTGGTTCTCGATCTCCTGTACAACTTGATGCTCGAGTCGACCGGCCGACTGCAGAAATGTCGTCTCTACCAGATGACCGACAACAAGACCGCACGCTCGACCCTGGCCTACCTGATCGTGCGCGATCAGGCCCACGAGAATGCGTTCGCCAAGGCACTGGAGAGCCTCGGCGTCAATTGGGGTGCGGCACTGCCCATCCCGAAAACCAATGCCGAGCAGTTCCCCGAGGTCAAGCGGCTGCTGGACATGGGACTGCAGAGCGTCCAGTTCACCTTCAGCGCCGACGACAAGAGTCAGGCCGCCAAGCTGTACCGCGGCGCGTCGCCGTCGAACGACGGCACCGAACTGAGCACTGCGGTGATGCCCGAAGGGGTGCCGATCACCATCGCCCCGGAACGGCGCGAGGAGTTCTCGCCCGGGCTGGACAAGGAACTGCTGGCGCTGATCCAGGCCACCGCCGAGGTCGAGATCGCCATGAACAACGACGAGACCAAGTAAGGACGCTGATGACTGACCACAGCAAGGCCGACCAGGCCCGCAAAGGGTTGATCGATTCGGTGAAGGGCAAGGCCAAAGAAGTGATCGGCGCGGTCACCGGCAACGATTCGCTGACCGCCGAGGGCCAGCTCGAGCAGACCCAGGCCGCGGAACGCAAAGAGGCCAACAGCGCGGAGGCCGTGGCCGATGCCGAGGCCAAGGAGGCGCAGCGTGCGGCAGCGGAGGCCAGGAATCTCGGCGGCGCCGCGCGGGCGGCTGTCGCGGGCGAGGCCGCCGCGGCCGAGGACGACATCCAGGCCCGACAAAACGCGGAAAAGCACGCAGCCGACCAAGCCGCACACCGTGAACTGGCCGAGCAGAACCGCCGCGCATCCGCGGAGGCGTTGAACGAAGTGCAGCACGCGAAAGTACAAGCCCGCGAGGACATCGAAGATGCCGCCGACGATCTCGCCGACGCCATCGACGAGCACCGCTCAGAGGTAGCCCACGCGTCCGACGTGCAGGACGAAGCCGAGCGCGCCCGCCAGCGGGCGGCTCGGCTCTCCGCCGAAGCCGACTTGGCCTGAGCACCCCAACCTCACAGGAGATGACCATGCAGATCACCGCAGTCCCGTTCGCGTTCGGGCGGTTCCAGTATCAGATTGCCCGCTATCCGCTACAGCTCGTGCACGACCGGGTGTTCGGCAACCTCGATCCCGAAGCTCCGGCCCGCCTGCTGTATGAGCGTGTCCTCGGCCAGCTGGATTCCACCGTGGGCCGCGTCCTCCGCGACCCGGAACTGGCGGCACGTGGGGACGCGCTTGCCGAGCGCAGCGCTGAATTGGCCCGTGCCGCTGTACTCGACGAGCAGGCCGCCCAGACCAAGCAACAGGCCGACGCCACACTGGAGGCCGAACGCGAACAGACGATCGAAGAGCAGAACGATGCCCGCGCCCGACGGGAGCAGAAGGTCAGCGAGGCGCAGCGCACCGCAGACGAACGCAAACGCGCCGCGACCGAAGAAGTGCAGTCGCGCACCGCGGCCGCGAAGAAGCGGGCCGACAACGACGCCGCGCGGAAGGTCGCAGCGGTCGAGACAGCCAAGCGCAACGACCAGAACAGGGTCCGCGAGGCCGAGGACAAGGTGGTCTCATCGGCGAAGGCGACGTTGGACGATGCTCAGGCACAGCGCACCCGCGCAGCTGACAAGCGTGAACAGGCCGACCGCCTCGAAGAACTCGCCGACGCCGAAAAGAAGAAGCGCCAGGCCCAGCGAGCCGGTAGCTCCTGAGGACCGTTCGGGGGTTTGCGGTTGGTCGAGCGTCGTAACCTCTCTCTGTGAGATCTGCGGATGTCCGCTGGCGGGAACGCAGCCGTGTCGTGCGTCAGGCGCGTCTATGGCGGACGCGTAATCCTCGAACATTCCGCGAAAAGGTGCAGTACAAGATGCTGCGCGATCACCGCCGCCTTGTCGTCACATTCGCCGACAAGGCGGCGGTCCGCGATTACGTCGCGACAGTGATTGGGCGGCAATACCTTCCGCGCGCCCTCGCGATCGTCGATGACCCGTCGGCCTTGCTCGACCTCACCTTGCCGGATGGCTATGTGGTCAAGCCGACCCACGGTAGCGGAGCAGTGATCGTCGTCTCCGACCAAGCGTCGGCTACCGCACGGCTTCCCACGGGGCCCGACGGCTGGAGCTATCAGCACGTGCGACCCGAGTTCGCCCATCGAGCCGATGTCGTCCGGATCGCGCAAGGCTGGCTCGGCCAGCTCTACGGGCAGGGACCGAACCGCGAATGGGTCTACGGGCAGGTACCGCGGCGGGTCCTCGTCGAGGAGCTGCTCTCGGCGCCTGACGGCACGATTCCGGCGGATTACAAGTTGTTCGTCTTCCATGGGCGATGCGCCTACATACAGGTCGACGCCGACCGCTTCGGCCACCGAACCCAGGATTTCTTCCGGCCCGATTGGCAACATGTACCGCTCAGCGGCGGGCCGCCATGGGCCTGCCCTCGCCCGGAGAAGCCCGCTGCGTTAGCCGAGATGATCGACGTCGCGCAACGTCTGGGTGCGGACACCGACTTCGTTCGAGTGGACCTCTACTGCATCGACGGCCGTGTCGTCTTCGGAGAGCTGACCAGCTTCCCCGCCGGCGGTGACAGCCCATTTGATCCCGAATACTTCAACGAAGAATTCGGCAGTCACTGGACCGTGCCGCGCCGCTATCGGTGACCGCGGGCCGCCGCAGGCACGATGCTGCGGTGGGCCACCCGCCTCGCCGCCCGCGTTCGGCGGCGAAATCACCTGTCGCCGAAGCCTTCCTCGAGTTTGCGTGCCGCCGCCGCGCTGACCGCTATGGCCTCGTGGGCGGCCGGGCTCAGCCGGCGCTCGGCCAGATGAGCGATGAGGATCCGTCGCTGCGGTGGGCGGGTCGCCAGGCGGATCGTCCGCACGTCGGGCCGCGGGTTCAGCACGGCCAGCCGGGGCGCGATCGCCACTCCCAACTCGACGGCGACCATGGCCTGCACCTCGCCGTAGTCATGGGCAAACACACTGGTGCGTGGCGTGAATCCCCCTTGCTGGCACAGCTTCTCCAGAGTCTGTGCGACCGGATGGTCATCGGCCCGAACCACCCAGGCCTCGTCGCGTAGTTCACTGATGCTGATCGAGTCCCGGTCAGCCAGACGGTGCCGCTCGGACACCAGCAGCATGGTCGGGTCGTTCATCAGGTGGTGATAGGTCAGCGTGGGGTCATCGATGCGGTTCCATTCGTAGTCCCACAGCAGTGACAACTCGGTCTCGCGGCGACGCAACGCGTCGATCAATCGGGCGAATCGCCCACTGAGGACCGTGAGGTCCACCCCTGGGTGTCGTGTCTTGAACTCCTTGATCACCAAGGGCAGCAGCGAGGACCCCGCTGTCGGAAAGGTACCGATGGCCAGCACGCCGGCTCGCAACCCGCGGATCTCGGCGAGTTCGGCATCCGCTGCATCCAACTCGATGAGTATCCGCTCGGTGTGCCTGACCACAGCGCGTCCCGCTTCGGTCAGCACGATCCCCCGGGCGTGACGCTCCAGCAGGGGCTGCCCCGCCTCCTTCTCCAGCTTCGCGATCTGTTGGGACACGGCCGAGGTCGTGTAGCCGAGGGCCTCGGCCGCCGCCGTGATCGTCCCGTGGGCTGAAACCTCGCGCAGCGTGAACATCCGGTTGGTGTCGAGCAATCTCGCCCCCGAATCATCGACTTAAGCAGAAGTTAAGCATACTGCACTAACTCGACATTGTCGTTAAGTCAAACCCTTCCTAATGTGATCTGGGTAATGATCATCGAAGGGTGTGACACCGGATGCTTTCGGTTTGCGCGAGCCAGCGGAACCGGTCGCGGCTTCGCAACGATGCGCCACCTTCTCGGAAACTGAGAGAGCACCATGACCTCTGTCGAAGTATTACCACTGATCGCGCTGGTGGCGATGTTCGTCATCGCCACCTTTTTCCCGATCAACATCGGAATTCTGGGCTTCATCGGCGCGTTCGCCGTCGGATACTTCATGCTCGGCTTCGATGACAAGGAAATTCTGACCGCGTTCCCCAGTTCGATCGTGCTGACCATCGTCGGCGTCACCTACTTCTTCGGCATGGCGAAAAAGAACGGCACGATCGATCTGCTGGTGAACGCCTGCATCCGGGGCGTGCGCGGTCGCGTCTCGGTGGTGCCGTGGGTCTTCTTCTTCTGCGCCTCAGTACTCACCGCACTCGGCACCTTCAGCCCCGCCGCGGTCGCACTGATCTCCCCCGCCGCCATGTCCTTCGCCGCTCGGACCAAAATGAGTCCACTGGTCATGGGCATCATGGTGATCAACGGCGCACACGCCGGCGCCTTCTCCCCCACCTCGGTCTCCGGCGTCCTGGTCCTCGACATCGTGGAGTCCAGCGGACTGAGCCTCAACCCCTGGACACTGTTCTTCGCCAGCTACGGCATCAACCTGCTGCTTTCGGCGCTCACCGTCGTCGGATACGCCACTCTGGCCCGTATCCGCGGCCTCGAGTTCAGCGCCACCGGTTCCACCAAGCCCGCCCCTCGCGACGACATCTGGTCAGCCGGTGCCGCCCCGACCGCAACCACGTACCCGACGTCCCCCACCACCACGGGCGCCGGAGGCGGCACCGCCTTGCTCACCCGCCCGGTCACCGCTGATGTCCTCACGGACGCGGCGCCCGCCCCGGTCACCTGGGTGCAGAAACTCACCTTGGCGCTGATCGGCATCGTGCTGGTCCTGGTGCTGGTGTTCCACCTTCCGATCAGCTTCATCGCCATCGCCGCCGGCGCGGTACTGGCCTTCACCGACCTGTCCAAGCAGAACGAAGCCATCGCCGGCATCAGTTGGTCGACGGTACTGCTGGTCGCCGGCATGGTCACCTACATCTCCGTGCTCCAGGAGATCGGCACCATCGATCACCTCGCGAAGATGGCCATCACGATCGGCGCACCGCTGCTGGTCGCGGTCGTGCTCTGCTACGTCATCGGCGTGACCTCGGCTTTCGCCTCCTCCACGGCATTGCTGACCGCCGTCATCCCGATGGCCTTGCCGCTGCTGCAGACCGGAGCGCTGCCGGTGGTCGGAGTGGTTGCCGCCCTGGCGATTTCCGCCACGGTGGTCGATGTGTCGCCCTTCTCCACCAACGGTGCGCTGGTGCTGGCCAACTCCCAGGGCATCGAGCGGCCCCGCTTCTACCGCCAGCTGCTGGTCAACGCAGGCATCGTCGTGGCGCTCGCACCCGCACTGTGTTGGCTGACCCTTGTGGTCATCCCCGCCGCGCTCTGACCAGACGTCCCGCGCGACTTTAGTAAAAGTACACAACAGTCACGTTATTCGTGATTGTCCTTCATACCTCTTGTGACCACAGTGGAGTCCGAACCGTTCACCACTGTGCGGAAAGGCCGACCGATGATGATCACCCTCCGTGCCACCTGGATGCGAGGTGGAACCAGCAAGTGCTGGCTGTTCAACGGTGTGGACGTCGACCCACTGCTCACCGATGCCGACAGCCTCGACGCGCTGCTGACATCCGCCTTCGGGTCCGGTGACCCACGACAACTCGACGGTGTCGGCGGCGGAAGTTCCACCACATCCAAGGCGGCGATCGTTCGGCGCTCCAACGTGGCCGGCATCGACATCGACTACCTCTTTGCACAGGTCGCGATCGGCGACCGGCGGGTCGAGTGGGGCAGCAACTGCGGCAACTGCGCCACCGCCATCGGCTTGTACGCCCTGCAGACCGGACTTGTCGCGGTCGACGATTCGGTGACGGTGGTGCGGATGCGCAACCAGAACACCGGCGCAGTGTTGCACACCGAAATCGCCACCCCCGGTGGAACGATCCCCGCTGAGGGCAATGCGGCGGTACCTGGCACCAGCGCACTGGGGGTGCCCGTGGGACTGACGTTCACCGGTCTGGACCGAACCGCCACCGCGCTGCTGCCGACCGGAAACGCCAGCGATGACGTCGTCGCGGCGGGAAGGACTTACGCGGCCACCATGGTCGTCGCCGGTGCGCCGGCCGCACTGTTCAACGCCGCCGATCTCGGACTCACGGGCGCCGAAGACAACCAGGCGATCTCCGAACATCTGCCACTGCTTATCACCCTGCGGCAGCAATCATCGTTGCGGATGGGTCTGAGCAAGCCCGGCGATCCGATCAGCCACGCCATACCCAAAGTCGGCATCGTGGGAGCGCCGCTGGACTACCGCACCACCACCGGCCAGCTCATCAGGGCCGACGAGTACGACATCTCGGTGCGGATGCTCTCGATGCTGGCTCCCCATCCCGCCATCGGACTGACCTCCGCGGTTGCGGTCGCCGCCGCCTCCACCATTGCCGGCAGCGTCGTCAGTGACGTCATGCGGACACCGGGGCCCGGCGTACTTCGGCTCGGCACGCCCGCAGGCGTCCTGCAGGTGAACCTCCGGACTGCAGCGAGCCGCGCCCTGACCTCGGTGACCTTGCATCGCGCCGCGCGCCGCATCGCGGTCGCCGAGCTCTTCGTTGCCGCGCCGGCGACGGTGGCCAAGGCAAGCTGAACGCCGCTTCCCCTAACAGGACAACTGTCACACAGCGATGGTGATAAACCTGTCTGCCGGCGCTGCCGAGACCGCCGTGCGGCCGATCACCACGCCCTGGGCCGTCCCCTTGGTCGTCGCGATGGGCAAGGTGGATCCCGGGACCAGATCGTCGCCGTTGTCGGTGTCGCCGGCGAACCACTCCGTGAACCAGGTCGTGGTCAACACCGCCACGGCCGCCTGGTTGTACGACTTCGGGAAACCCGCGGCGATGTAGGCGGCGAACTGGATGATCGGGTTGCCGCCCCGCATGGAATCCATGTGCACACCGCCCTTGAGCACCACCCCGTTGAACCGGCCCGGCCGCGCCTCGTTGAGCGCCTCCTTGACGTTGCTCGACGAGTTCAAGAAGTTYGACGGCGCACCGATCTCGCGGATCGGGATGAAGCGGCCGGTGGCCTCCTCGTAGGCCGCCAGCTTGCCGAGCGTGACGACCATCGTGGTGCCGGTCGGGACCCCGTCCAGCGTGATGACGCCGACCAGGTCCTCGACGGCACCGTTGTCCACCAGATAGCCCGCGGCCGCGGAAACCAGCTGGCCACCAAGCGAATGCCCGGCGAGCCCGAACTTCTCGGGCAACTCCGCGGTGGCCGGGTCCAGGCCGTAGCGGGCCGCGAAGCCGGCGGCGCGGGCACTGTCGGTCAGTGCCGTGCGCTCGCCGACGAACAGATCGGCGATGGCCTTGGCCATCCCTTCACCACCGAGCCAGTGGTCATCGCCGGCGAACACGTTCGACGGGATCGACGGGGTGACGACGATGCTGCCGGTCGACGCGGCGAGGTCAGCCGCGGTGTGGCTGTACATCGGGCCCAGCGCCAGCAACCCGTGCTGCAGGACAATGAGCTTGTCCGGCACCGCATCCCCCTCGGGGTAGTACCAGTTCGCCTTCAGCCGCTGCCCGTTGGACAGCAGAATGGTCGAGTTGCGGACCGTCACGGTGCTGTTCGCCGGCAGCGACGGCGGGCCGGCGACCAGTGCCTCCAGCGCCTGAATGGTGTTGATGGCCACCGACCCGATTCGGTTGACCAACGAGGTGGCCACGTTACGGACCCAGCCCAGCAGTGAGGGGGTGCGCGGGGCGGCGGCCTGCACCGGCGCCGCCGCCTCTGGCGCGGCCACAGCCAGCGACACGGTCGGCTGTGCGGAGATGCGGGCAGCGGGCGCGCCACCGGAGCCGATATCGGTCAGCGCCGGTGTCGACACGGTGGGAGTGCGGACGGCGGGCTCGGACTGCGCGACGACGGCGAGGGCCTGCCTGGGTGCCGCGGAGGTCACCGGCGAGGTATGCGCCCGTGGCACCGTGACTGCGGCGGTCCTGGCGGTCAGGTTCTTCTTCTTTTTCTTGGGGGTGTCGGTCAGAGTGTCTGCCGGCGAATCGGTTTCGGGAGCTTCGGCCGCGGGGCCGCCGACGGCCGGTTCAGGGTCGTTGTCGGGTGCCGCACTGGGCGAGCGGTCCGGGCCGGTATCGGGTCGGGGTCCGTCGAGCGTGCCTGTTGTCGGGCTCTGCGCGGGACTGGTGGCCGAACCGCTCGGCGGTCCCGGCGTCGCATCGTCTGCAACCGCAGTACCGGCGCCCGCGAACACCGCGGCGGTGACCCCTCCTGATAGAAGCCCAGCACTGACCCACGCGGTTAGCCGTTCCACCATGCCCCCAACACTTTGCGAAAGTGGTGTAAACCCCACTTCCCTGGATGCTAACCATGGCTTGAGGATTCACGTGCCGTTTTGGGCTGTAATGCATCCACCGCGTTCTCACTCGGACACGAGATGCGCGACAACGTCAGCTAGGCCTGGGTGTCACCGCGCTGCCGGCAGCGTTCGGCCAGGTCACCGTCGGTGAACCGCGAGATCGCGTCGGCAACCGCAGCCCGCATCGACGGGCTGCCGGTATGCCCGGAGTCCTCCACAACGACGAGGTCCGCCTCGGGCCAGGCTTGGGCGAGTTCCCATGCGGTCAGTAGCGGTGCGGAAACGTCCAGGCGGCCGTGGATGAGGATCCCGGGGATGTCGGCGAGCCGGTGGGCGCCGCGCAGCAGTTCGTCGTCTTCCAGCCATGCGTGGTGGGCGAAGTAGTGGGTGCAGATCCGCACGAACGCCAGCCGCTGCTCATCGACCTTGGCGCTGTACTGGCCTGGGCTGCCTTGAGTTTCGTGGGCGATCGCGGCGTCTTCCCAGGCGCACCAGTCACGTGCGGCGCTCGCGCGAACGTCGGGGTCCAGGTCGTTCATGAGTTGCCGGTAGCCCTCGACGAGGTTGCCGTCGCGCAGCGATTCGGGGAGCCCATCGCGGAAGCGCTCCCACTGCTCGGGCAAGAACAGACGGAGACCGTGGTACAGCCAGTCGATCTCACGTGGCCTGGTCATCGTGACCCCGATCAGAATAATTCCTTCCACATGGTGGGGGTGGCGTTGCGCGTAGGCCAGGATCAATGTGGAAGCCCATGACCCACCGTGTAGCAGCCACCGCTGCACACCGAGGTGCCGGCGTAGCGCTTCCATATCGGCCAGGAGGTGCTCGGTGGTATTGACCGACATTTCCGAGCCTGGGTCCGCCGCGCTGGGAACGCTGTCTCCGCATCCACGTTGATCAAACGAGACGACCTGAAAGTGGTTGTGGTCGAATGCCTTATGGGCAGTACGGGAGCGGCCGCTACCGGGTCCGCCGTGCACCAGCAAGACCGTCCGGCCGGCTGGATCACCCCGGCACTCCCAATACATCTGGTTTCCGTCGCCCACGTCGAGCAGTCCCTGACTGCGCGGCTCTTCCCCGACCATCTGCACCCCCTCAGCGCGGCACGTAGCTCAGTGACTAGTGCAGGGTGTCAACGGCGGGCCATACCGCGATGACACGGAACTCATAACCGTCTTGCGGGACCTTCTCCCAGGTGAACTCAACCGACTGACCATCATCGACATTGCGGTATCCGCGAGCAGCGGTGACGGCATCGGCCTGAATGTGGGTGAAATGTGCCCAACAACCGCTGGGGGTTTCGGGCGAATCGATGACGCCCCAACCTTCCTCGGGGTTCCAGAAACGCACGGTGCCGGTGGTCGCCATGATCCGACGGTAAGCCATTGGCTGAAAGTTCTCGCATCCTTTTTCATCCCTGCAGTGGCGATCGGGGCACCGCCCAGGTTGTCCACCACGTCAGTCAACGACCAAACGTTCTGGCACACTGACCACTTCGTTGGAGTCACCCAGCGGTGCGGCGGGAGTCATCCCAGCCCCGAAGCCTCGCGCGAGACACAGATGGGCAGCCATCGAAGGCAGGGGACCTGTCCCCTATCGTTCGCGCCTGCGTCGCGCGTCGTCCGGTCAGTAGCCAGGCCAGTGCACCAGCTACGGGTAGCAGCATGACTGTCGCCACCCACGCCCCTTTCTCACCGGACTGCAGATGCTGGTCTTCGATGGCCAGCACATCGCGAATCGCCCACACCCACAGCAGCGCCCCGGCGCTCACCACAACAACGTCCATGACACGACCCTCCTTCGGGGTGACGCGGCGCCGGTCTCGCCGTGGCGATCGCTTCGACGTCCCCGCCCAGCATGGCCTCGCCAGCACCGTTCAGACAAGCAACACATTATTGATTGATTGTTTAGAGTTCACTTCATGGATGTGGAACGCCTGCGCCTGCTTCGCAACTTCGCCGAACACGGCACAGTGCACGCCACGGCCGAGGCGTTGTCCTTGACGACGTCGGCGGTTTCCCAGCAGCTCAAGCGGCTTCAGCGCGAGGCGGGCGTGCAGCTGCTCGAACCCCACGGCCGGCGCGTGCGTCTCACCGAAGCAGGTAGGGCACTCGTGGCGCGCGCCGATGAGGTTCTTGCCGCACTGGACCGCGCGACCGCCGAAATGGAGGGCTTTCGTACCACCCCGCGTGGCGCCGTGCGGGTGGCGATAGTTCCCTCGGCAGCGGCGATGCTCCTCCCGGGCCTCATCGCCGAGACCTCCGAAATCGGAGTAGAGGTGATCGCCCGCGATATCGACCACTCCGCTGCCCGAACACCCGAACTTCTCGCCGAGCACGATGTCGTTGTCATCGACCGCGACGAACGCGACACCACAACGTGGGGTCCCAGATACAACTCGACCTTTCTGCTGCGCGAACCGCTGGACCTACTTCTGCGGCCGGATCACCATCTGGCCGCCAACGACTCCATCGCCTTGCACGAGCTAGCGCACTGCTCCTGGATCAGCGTGAAAATCGGGCGCATGGTCGACGACGTGATGCGCTCACTCGCCACCATCTCGGGAGTGCAGCCACGGATCATTCAACGCATCAATGACTTTCGCGTCGTCGAAGAACTCGTGCTCTCCGGGGTCGGCATCGCGCTGCTCCCCCGCTACGCACCCACGGTTCGTGAACTCATCCGCAAACCCGTCGACGGCATCACCGTGGCGCGACGCATCGACGCGATCACCCGCACCGGCACCGCCCAACGCCCCGCCATCGCCGCCGTCATCGACATTTTGACCCGCGTTGCGAAGAGATCGTCGGACTGACATGAATCGGGTGGCAGCGGTGGACGAGAGCTGGCCCACAAACGTTTTCGATCACAACTAGTTTGCAGGGGGCGATTACTGTCGTCGCCATACCGCGGTAAGCCTCGGTGGTCTCCTACCCTCTGCACCACTGCGACAGTTCTGGCCTGGCTTGACCTCTGTGAACACTGCCCTGCCGACAGTTGGAGACCACCGCATCACTGCAGCCTGGTGCGAAGCACGGGCACTGCAGGTCCGGTAAGACGATCGAATGCCGCGGTGCGCCCGCACGCTGCCAACATTAGGGCTTCAGCGGGTCCGACAAGTTCATCGCCGGTGCCCCACGATTGCCCCGTGTCCTCATCGATGAGCGCGATATTGCGCAGCCGCCCGCGCGGAAAGAACCCGAGTTGGGTTGGCCCCGTCAGGAAATCGAGCACCCACGCGATGTGCTCGGGGTCTGGACGTACGCAATGGCTAGCGGGATCCGCATATCAGCACCATGGACCAACACATCGGTCAGCCCAGACCGCGGCCCGGTGACCGGCGGGCTGAGCCGATGGTCGGCTCTGCGGCGAAGGGTGTCCGCGATATCGGCCGCAGATGCCTCTGCGCGACGGCGCGCAAGGGCGTCGATCCCGCGAGCCATGCTGCCATGCCGTAGACCGCTGGCCAGGAAGCCCCAGAACCCGTCTTCGAAGTCACTGACCAGATGCGCCGCAACAGTTTTGATGTCCCATCGCGCGCAGAGGCTCGGTGTGGCCAATTGCGCGGCGTCCAGACTCTCGATCAACGCGGCAATCGCACGCCGCTCAGCGGCAACCGCAACGAACACACGCTCACGGTCCGTCGGGCTCATCCGCACCTCCCGACACGCTCCATCAGCTCGAATCCCGGATCCGACTGGCAGCCGCCAACTCCACAGCACGCAGCCCGTACATGGAGCGAAACACCACAACATCCATCGGGCCAGTGTTCCGCAATCCCAGCCTGAAGGCTCAGTGCACACGCACGAGGAATCTGCTCTTGCGACCTACCGCGCTCTGTGCCCAGCCATCCACGTCTCATGTCTGGACGTCACCGCAACAATCGGTGCCGCATCAACAGACCTGCAACGACAGCCAATACGACGCTCAGACACTTGTGAGCGCGATACGTTCGTCGAGTGAGAACGACAGCTCTGGCCGCGGGCGCTGCGCTGGCAGTCCTCGTAGCCTGCGGCTCGCCACCCGATAACCCTGGCGCGGACACCTCCGCCCCGGCGGTCACGACTACGCCCGCTCACCGGCAGCCCGTCCCTGTGGCAGCCCCGCCTCAGACGCCGGTGTATTCGGTCATCGACACGACACAAGACCGTTCAGGCGCAGGCACCAGCTACGTCATCGTCATCGATCCCGTCGACCCACGCTCGGACGCCTTCAAGAATGACGTCAAACTCGTGTTGGCAGATATCGCGACCACCGTCGATGGCGCGCACTTCTCCGCGCGGATCTTCGACGACCGAGCGACAGCAACAAGCCTTCCGAACCCGTCCGCCCCGGATGCGGCCCCGCTGCGCGAGCAGTCATACGACACACATCTGGTCGCTTGGTACGCGGGCGGCGATAACACTGGTCTCGGATTCCCGTACGACATCAACTGGTATCCCTATGCCAGCCCACAGACCCCGAACGTGGGCCGCTATATCGGGTCCGAAGAGTGGAAGCCGTTATGACCCGGGCCATATATCGCAGCTTCGACGGCCGTTCTGCTTGCTGACTGAGCAGCGAACTCGCCCTCACGGTGACTCGGTAAGCGATCGGCTGTGAACGCAAACCCGCCCTGGCCCGGTTGGGCGAATGACACTATTGCGCTCGTCGCCGCAGATCCCGAATGGCAATCCCAAGGCCAACGCCTACGCGACACCGTCGAAGTGCTTCTTGCGCCTTGGCTGACCGCCCACATCGAGCACGTCGGCTCAACCGCGGTGCCCGGCCTGGCCGCCAAACCCATCATCGACCTACAAGCCGCCGTGAACGATCTGGACGATGCCGAGTCGATGGCGGCAGCGCTCGGCCCTCACGACTGGCATTACGTTGCCCCACACCTCGACCAGCGGCCCTGGCGTCGTTTCTTCGTCAAGGTCGCCAACCAACGGCGCGTCGCCCACCTGCACATCATGATCGGCGACGATCCGCGTTGGCACCAACAACTTGCGTTTCGCGATACCCTGCGCGCGGATTCATCCATAGCTGCGGACTACGCCGCACTCAAACACGCTCTTGCGGAACGCTATAGCGACGATCGTGAAGCTTACAGCGCGGCGAAGAAACCGTTCATTCATGCAGTTCTCTATCCGCGGTAGCGGTGATTGTGCTGTGAACCGTCTTGATCGGGGCCGATTGTAGGTTCATTGCCGGACCACACCGTGCCCTCTTGATCAAGTGATCTAATTTTAGATCACTTCTTCTAAATGCCGGGGAGTCGTTCTAGGGTCGGGCCATGCCGCCAACCCAGGCTCGACAAGAGTCCTTCACCCGATCGGCACGCAAGGCCCAGATCGTGGCCGCTGCGATCGACGTGATCGCCGAAGTCGGGTTCGCGCACGCATCGATCCGCAAGATCGCCGACCGGGTGGGTATCGCGATGAGCGCGGTGCTCTACCACTTCGGCACCAAGGACAATCTCGTCGACGCCATCGTCGAGCACATGTACCGCACGATGCTCACCCGGGTGGCGCCGGCGGTGCAGGCCGAGAACACCGCCAACGGCAAGCTGCACGCATACATCCGTTCCAGCATCGACTATTTCGGAACACACCGCGCCGCTCTGAAGGCGCTTGCCTCACTCGGCACGACTTACGTCCCCGCCGATGGGCGCCGCTTCGAAGAGCTCGGACTCAGCGCCGACATCGCCGAGCAACTCGCGGTGCTCGATCCCACCTCGATTCTCACCGCCGGCCAACGCGACGGCGAGTTCGGCGACTTCCCGGTGCAGTCCACCGCGATCGCGTTGCGCGGTGCCGTCAACGGCGTCGTCGAGAAGGTGTTGCGCGAACCCGGCTACGACGCGGGCGGTTATGCGGAGGACCTGATCGAGATCTTCGGGCGCATCGTGAGTCGGTCGCGATGAGCACCGTGGCCATCGCTGCGGTCGGCAGTCGCGGCGACGTCGCGCCCGTGGCCGGCCTCGGCGCCGCACTGCGGGGCGCCGGGCACCGGGTCGTCATCGCCGCGTACACACCGTTCGCCGATCTGATCACCGAGGCCGGGTGCGAGTTCCGCCAGCTTCCAGCGGATTTCACTCCTGGTACCGACCACGCCGACGCCACATCGAAGGAGACGTTCGCGGCGATCTTCACCCCACGAGGACAGCGCGACACCGGTCAGCTGGTCCTGAATGCGCTCGGTGATGTGCCGGCCGACATCCTGCTGCTACCCCCGCTGGCCGAGCTCGCGGGACATCCTTTGGCAGAAGCCCGCGGTATCCCTTCGGTGGGTGTCCGGCTGCAACCGCTGTCGCAGACCGCGGACTATCCGCCGACCCTGTTAGGCGCCTGGTCGCTCGGCGCAGCTGGCAACCGAATGGTCGCCGGCGCCGCCGCGCGGACCATCGATCGTCTCTACGGCGGGGTCGTTGCGCACTTTCGACGCGAACTCGGACTTCCCAAGGGCTCGGCCCGGGCCCTTCGGCGCCGACGCACCCGCGCGGATTGGCCGATCCTGCACGGCTACTCGCCCAGCGTCGTATCCCGCCCCGTCGACTGGCGGCCCGGCTTGCAGGTCACCGGGTACTGGTGGCCGCCCACCCCACCCGGTTGGCAACCGCCCGCACAGCTGTCCGACTTCCTCGCCGCGGGACCGGCACCGGTGTTCATCGGGCTGGGCAGCACCGTGGTCACCGCCGCGCGCGCCGAGCAGCTCGCCGTCATCATCTCCGGTGCGTTGCGGCAGGCCGGCGTGCGCGGCATCGTTCAATCCGGTTGGGCCGGACTCGAGGTCACCGGCGGTGACATCCTCACCATCGGCGACACACCGCACGAATGGTTGTTCCCGCAGATGGCCGCCGCGGCTCACCACTGCGGCGCCGGCACGACCGCCGCCGCTCTACGGGCCGGCATCCCCAGCATCGCCCTGCCCGGTCCTGTTGGGGATCAACCCTTCTGGGCGCGCCGGCTGCACGCGCTCGGCGCCGCCACTACACCCCTTCCGCAGCGCGGGCTGACCGCGCAGCGCCTCGCCGACACCATCCGCACCACACTCGACGGCACCGACCCGCGGCAGAGCACCCAGCGGCTCGCCTCCCGCATCGCCGGCGAGGACGGCACCGCCGCCGCCGTCGCCACCATCGACACGCTCCTGTACTCGTCGCAACGATGAGAGGAACACGACCGTGCATCACGCAACCGACCACGGCGGTGGCATTCCAGCCTCACAGGTGGCACCCACCCACTGGCTGCTGCAGACCGTCGAGAAAGCCGGGACCGCGGCGGTCAACCGGCTACCACTTCGGTGGCGTCCCCACGTGTTGCGCGCAACCCGCCAATCCCGCCCGTCTCGAAAGGTCGCCTCCGGCATCCCCGTTTCGGAACAGACCATCGACGGAGTTCACCTCACCTGGCTCGGTCAACGGGGTGGGTGCGACGTAATCCTCTATCTGCATGGCGGAGCGTTTCTGGCCGGGCCGATCTCGTTGCACTGGAAGCTGCTCGCCACTATCTGTCAGCAGACGGGCTTCGCGACAGGGATGGTGCTCTACCGCAGGCCACCCCGAGACCCGCATCCCGCAGCACTGAACGACACGCTCACCGCGATCCAAGCGATGCACGCCAACGGTCAACTCACCGACGGGCATTGGGTCCTCGCCGGCGACAGTGCCGGTGGCACGCTCGCCCTGGCCGCCGCACAGCATCTCCGCGATGAAGGCGGCCCACTGCCCGCGGGACTCATGCTCACCGCACCCATGGTGGACATGGAGCTGGCCCACCCCGACACCGTCGCAGCCACCGAAGCGGCCGGCCTCACGCGCGACGACAGGTTCTGGTGGGCTTTCAGGCTCTACGCCGACGGCCTAACGTTCAGCGACCCGACGCTGTCGCCGATCAACGCCTCAGTCGCCGGTCTGACACCGGTCCACCTCAACGTCGGCACCGAAGACTTCTTCCTCCACGACATCCGCCGATTCCGAGACGCCCTGAAAACCAGCGACGTTCCCGTCACCTATATCGAACAGGAAGGCGCCGAACACGTCTACGCGCTACGCGGCAACACACCCCAGGCACGGTGGGTGGTCAACGACCAGATCCGTTGGTTGAAGACCGTTCTGCCGCCACCCAACATAGGTATCGATCCCCAAACCAACGAAACACGTCACTCCAGATAGTCGGCGCCGCCAACGTAGGTCGTGTCAGGCGCATCGGGGTGCAACGCCGCTCGGGCGATGGCGGCAGCGAACTCCTCGACCGTCGGCAGCGGGGCGTGGCCACGCCGGGCTTGTACGGCCTCGGGATCTTTGCGGTGCAGGAGTCGGACGATGATCGTGCCGTCGATCATGTCGCCCGAGACCACCTTGAGTTCGATTCCACTGTCATTCAGAACGGTTTTGGCGCTCAGCAGCGCGTCTTCGCCGGCGCGTTTGCTCTGGGCGATGGGCTCGTAACCGTCGGGCACTGGCTTGGCGGGAAAGAAGTGCGCTTGATGGCTGGTGACGAAGACAATCCGGGCGCCTGGTGGCATGAGCGGAAGTGCCAGCGTAGCGAGGCGCAGTTGCGCATCTCGGTTCAACCGCATCGCATAGCCCGGGTCCGCGCCGCGCTCCAGACCACCAGAGGCGTTGAGCACCAGCATATTCAGCGCGCCGAATTGCTCATCAATGTCCACCAGAAGCGCCTGCACCTGCGCGTCATCGCAGACGTCTGCTCCGGCTGCCGATGCTTGTCCCCCAGCTGCGCGGATCTCGTCGACCACGGCGGCGGCCCGTTTGGCCTTTTCCCGGTAGTTGACCAGCACGTGGACGCCGGCGCCACCTAGTAGCCTGGCAACCTCCGCGCCGATCCCGCGCGACGCACCCGTGACCAATGCGACCCGCGCGTCCGTCGACCCGTCTGCTCGGCCGCGCACGTCAGCACCCGCCACCACCGTGCCGGCTTCCCAACCTCGATTGCTCATTGAAAACTCCCATCGCCACCGGACACTGGTTCTTAGATATTGCTTAATTTACTCTTATCTTTCTTATTTTGGTGTTAGCGTCATCGTCGACGCTCAACTCGACACGCGGGGAGGCGTGCACGTTATGACGGAACACTCTGTGGTCCTCGGCGCTGGTATTGCCGGACTCCTGGCCGCCGCCGCACTTGCCGACGCGGGCCATCGCGTGTCAATTGTCGAACGAGACCGACTGCCCGACAGCCCCTCTCATCGCCGCGGTGTACCGCAGGGCCCGCATCTGCACAGCGTGCTCGCGAAGGGTTGGCAGACCCTGGAAGATCTCGTCCCGGGCGTGATCAGCGATGCGATTGCCGCCGGTGCGCATGTCCTTGATGACGCGCGCCTGGGCGCGCGGATGCACATCCAGAACGGCCCGTATGCGTTCAACCGCACCGACCCGGTCTCCGACCCCGACGCCCTCACCACCTACCTCGTGACGCGTGCCCAGCTGGAGTACTCGCTGCGTCGGCGCGTCACAGCCCTACCGAACATCGTCATAAAGGAGGGTTGCGACGTGGTTGACCTGATCGCCGCTCAGCCGGATCGCATCACCGGGGTCACCATCACCGATCGGAGCAGCGGTGAGACCCAGGCGCTCGATGCCGCCCTGGTGGTCGATGCGACCGGCCGCGCCACCCGCACACCGCTGCTGCTCGAACGGTTGGGCTACGAGCGGCCGCCGCAACGCTCGTTCACCGTGCACGGCGTGTATTACAGCCAGCAGATCACCATGCCCGACCAGGACAGCTTTCCCGAACGCCTCATCCTGGTCCTGCAGGCCGGGGACGCGGGCCGCGGGGGGCTGGCCGCCGGCGAACATGACACCTGGACGTTGACCATCGCCGCCCACTCAAAAGAGCATCCGAAGCCACCAAATTCGTTGACTCACATGATCGCTCTCGCAGAAGAGTTCGTGCCAGCCCACATCCACGTGGCATTGCGAGACGCCCACTCTCTGACCGATGTAACGGTCTACCGCTATCCCGGCGGTACCTGGCACCGCTATGACCGCAGCGCACACCACCCTGAGGGTCTGCTCGTCATCGGGGACGCGCTATGTTGCCTGGACCCGATTTACGGGCAAGGAGTCACCATGGCCGCACGACAGGCCTACGCACTGCGCACCCATCTACGCGAACACCGAAACATCGACACGAAACGCCTTCACCAATCGCTGGCCGAACTCATTGGCCCGGTATGGGCCACCAACCAACCCCCTAGACAAATTCGCAACCGTAGCCGCAAAGACAAGGTGCGGCACCGCGCCATCGGGTGGTTACGCCGCAAAATGCTCGAAGCCGCTGACGATATCGTTGTCACTGAACGACTCATCCGGATCGTCCACATGGTCGACCCGCCACAACGGCTTCTCGAACCGAGCCTGCTCTACCGCGTCGCGGCCCACCACGTACGCCAGACGATTCACACTTGGGCACATCCGCCCTGGCGACACCCGGCTGAGAACGGGGCTGGACCTTAGGTCGATCCGTCCGAACAGCGCCGACTCAGACCCCCAGTTATGCCGTTGCGCCGCTTGAATGTCTTGGGCCCTTCATGGCCGGGAGAGCATGGCCGGCGAACAGAGCTGCGGACGTCGCCATCCGGTTGTCGACCAACCAGCGCAGGTGCGTCAGTCCGTTTTCTCGAATCGCTTACGCTGACGAACCCCGTACGCCGCCGCCTTCACTGCCTCGTCGTCCTCCATCCCCGAACCCAGGGCACCGCCCAACGTGGCGATGGCGGCCACCAACCACGAGATCAACAACAACGACGAGAAACCAACGGGCTGACCGATGTTCTGGGACACCAGTTGCGGCGGCAGCGTCCACCACGCGGTCACCAGCAGCAAGAGGAAGAGCGCGGCGTGAAAGACAATGACGCCGATGGTCAGAGTGATGACGGTCGACGCGTTGTACAAGACCGCGCGTTCCCGTTCCTCGGGCGTTGGCGGCCGTTCCCATAGGTCGTGTTCGACGATGAGCCATGCGATCATCGCCGCGGTTGCCAGAATCGTTGCCGCACTCATCCGCCACGGGCCCATGGTGGTCGACAACTGCCAGATCGTCGGATAGGCGAGGCTGACAGCCCCGGTGGCGAATGCCGCCATCATCACCTTTGACATACCCGTGACCAGTCGCCATGGGCGGTTGGCGTAGACCATTCCGGCAAGCAACCGCAGGCGTGGCATGGTCGACGGCGCGACATAGTGAACGACGTCGTCGTCCTCTATCCGCGCCAGACCCTTCACCGTCGTGTCCTGTTGGTCCGATTGGCGCGTCACCTCGGACACCACCGTGCGTGCCACCGCCTTCACCCGGCGATCGATGAACGCGCCGCCCAAGCCCGGTATGGAGATCACGCCGAACCGGTCGCGCACGCTGATGTCAGCTATCACCGGCGTCGTCCCCTGACGCCGGGGCAGATCGGTGAGATAGATGACGATGTCCTCAGCTTCATCTTCGGGACCGACCACGCCGACGACATCCACCATCTCGGTGTGCTCATCGAGTGGAAAACTGTGCCGACGCACTGAGACATCCCAGCATTCGTCAGAGGGCAGGTCCGGCAGAAGATCTGGCAACGCCCCAGACAGTCGCTCGGCGACCTCGGCGGGAGTGCCGGGATCGGCGATCAGCAATATCGAAGGATGCTCCCCAGACATACCTCCCGCGTACCCGCCTCGCGGGCGGCCAAACTCACCAATCTGTTGCCATTTCCCTCATCAAAATAATCGTGCGGCGATGGAGCGGAGGCAACGGCTCACAGCGGCACGGCCGCACCGACCTGCCTGGCGCGCTGTGCTCTCCCCCTCCCGCCTGGCTCCTAGGTGCGAGGTTTGAGAGTGCGCTGATCGGGCATGCATCACACCGTGCCTGACAACCAACATCGACCCGCCGTGCTGTTCGACGTCGACGGCACGTTGGTGGACTCCAACTATCTGCACGCGCACGCCTGGCACCGCGCGTTCAACGAGCTGCGGATTCCTGTACAGAGCTGGCAGATTCACCGATCCATCGGCATGGACGGGAAGAAACTGCTCGAGACGTTGGCCTCTGAAGCAGATGAAGAGACCCGCGATGAGCTCAAGGACCTCCACACGCGGTTCTACCAGGAGACGACCTCGCTGCTGTCTCCATTGCCGGGAGCACGGGAAATCCTAGACCGTATCGACTCGCTGGGGTTGCAGGTCGTGCTGGCCACCTCCGCTCCCGAAGACGAGTTCGCAACGCTCCGAGCCGTTCTCGACCGTGACGATCTGATCTCCACCGCCACCTCGGCTCAAGACGTGGAAACCGCGAAGCCCGAGCCCGACATTGTCCAGATCGCCTTGGCGAGAGCTGAAGTGAGTCCAGAGCGCGCCGTGTTTGTCGGCGATGCCGTGTGGGACGCCCAGGCCAGCGTTGCCGCCGGGGTGGCGTGTATCGGCGTCCTCAGCGGGGGCGTCTCGCGAAGCGAGCTAGAGGAGGCAGGCGCGACAGTCGTGTTCGACAATGCGCTCGACCTCTGCACCCACCTCGCAGAAAGCCCGGTGCAACGTCTGATCGACACACGCTGAGCGGCGTTCCGCGGGAAGTCTTTGACCTCAATCATCGTTAAGGTTCTACGGTGAATACATGACCTTGGAAACAGTGGCCCGGCAGTCCCTGTACCGGCAGACGCATGCGCGAGGCGGTGACCTGCACGCACTTGCAGACCGCGGTCTGCTTCGCCGGATCTGGGGGTTTGCGGCACGCCATCGCCGCCGGCTGGGCATATTCCTCGGCATCAGCGTGCTCGGGGCGGTACTGACGGTCGCGACCCCGCTGCTCGCCGGCCGCGTCGTCGACGAGATCACCGGCGCAGGCAGCGCCCGGGTCGTGGCCGTGCTGGCCATGGTCATCGCAGGCGTTGCAGTGGCCGAGGCCGCGGTCTCCCTTGTCACCCGCTGGCTGTCATCAACGATCGGCGAGGGTCTGATCCTCGATCTGCGCACCGCGGTGTTCGATCATGTGCAGCGCATGCCCGTCGCGTTCTTCACCCGTACCCGCACCGGGGCACTGGTCAGCCGGCTGGGCAACGACGTGATGGGCGCCCAACGCGCATTCTCGGACACACTGTCCGGCGTCGTCGCCAATATCGTCACCCTGCTGCTCACCCTGGCGGTGATGCTCAGCATCTCGTGGCAGATCACGCTGTTGACGCTGGTCATTCTGCCGATGTTCGTCATTCCGTCCCGCCGGATCGGCGCCGCGATGGCCCGGCTGTCGCGAGAGGCTGCAGCCCATAACGCCACCATGAACACGCAGATGACCGAGCGGTTCTCCGCCCCGGGAGCGACTCTGGTCAAGCTGTTCGGCGACACCGCCTCGGAGTCCCGCGAATTCCGGGCGCGGGCCGGCAGGGTCCGTGATATCGGGGTACGCACTGCGATGCTGCAGGCGACGTTCATGAATTCGCTGACGTTGATGTCGGCACTGGCATTGGCATTGGTGTACGGGCTGGGCGGGGCGCTCGCCATCGGTGGGCAGCTGCAGGCCGGCGCCATCGTGTCACTGGCACTGCTGTTGACCCGGCTCTACGCACCGCTGACGGCGCTGGCCAACGCGCGGGTCGAGGTCGCGACGGCACTCGTCAGTTTCGAGCGGGTCTTCGAAGTTCTCGACCTGGTGCCGCTGATCCGCGAACGCCCCGGTGCGGTGACAGTGCCACGTGGTCCGGTCGAAGTGCGATTCGACAATGTGCGCTTCTCGTATCCGGCGGCCGATCAGGTGTCGCTCGCCTCCCTCGAGGAGGTCGCCGAACTCGACCATCGCGGCGGTGAGGAAGTGCTACATGGCATTTCGTTCACCGCGAAGCCCGGACAGGTGGTGGCGCTGGTCGGGACATCAGGAGCGGGAAAGTCGACGATCGCGTCGCTGCTGGCGCGGCTGTATGACGTTGATCCGCCGTCGGATCCGGACACAGCCTCGGGTGCGATCCGGCTCAACGGTGCCGACGTGCGGGACCTGACGTTCGCGTCATTGAAGAAGACCGTCGGCATGGTCACCCAGGACGGGCACCTCTTCCACGAGTCGATCCGCTCAAATCTGCTATTGGCGGCGCCGGAGGCCACCGACGAGGAGATCTGGGCGGCGCTGCGACGGGCCCGTCTCGCCGACGTTGTCGCCGCCATGCCCGACGGGCTGGACACCGTTGTCGGCGAGCGTGGTTACCGGCTCTCGGGCGGCCAACGTCAGCGACTCACCATTGCCCGGGTGTTGTTGGCCTCGCCGCAGGTCGTCATCCTCGATGAGGCAACGGCCTCCCTGGATTCGGAGTCGGAGGCCGCCGTGCAGCAGGCGCTCGCCGAGGCGCTGTCCGGTCGCACCTCGATCGTCATCGCTCACCGTTTGTCAACGGTGCGGGCAGCCGACGTCATCCTCGTCGTCGAGGATGGCCGCATCGTCGAACGCGGCAACCACGAACAGCTGTTGGCACGCGGCGGACGCTACGCCGACCTGTACCGCACCCAGTTCGGTACCGACCGCCGAAGTGTCACTCAGCAGGTGCCGACTCGTGTTCATGGGGCCGGAATACACTGTCTGTCAAAGAGTTGCCCCCTTGCGGGCAATGCAAAGACGGCCGATTCGACAGACCGATTTTGACGGTTCCGACCATGCGGTGCATCAGGGCGCGTGCGGTCGCAGCGACCAGTGCTCGGTCGTGCTTCCCCTTCCGCACGGTGACACCGTTAAACGTGTTTGCATACCCAGGAACACCTTGACTTCTGCTGCTGAAATCCCCACGAGCGGAACCACCGCGACGACGCCATCTGCCGTGTTCAAATGCATCCCTGGACAACACGACCCGCATGACCACGGGTCGGGAGGGAGCACCCGTGAGTGAGCACACCTACCGCGTCATCGAGATCGTCGGCACATCGCCGGAGGGAATCGACACCGCCATCCGCAACGGAATCAGCCGGGCTGCACAGACCACCCGCAACCTGGACTGGTTCGAGGTCGCGAGCGTGCGCGGCGAAATCGAGGATGGCGCGGTGGCGCATTTCCAGGTGGCTCTGAAAGTTGGCTTCCGCATCGAGGACTGACGCGATAGGGCTGCTCAGCCCGCTATGTTTCGGTGGGGTCGGCCCTGTCGCTGACGGCGAGGTCGATCGAGTCATACAGGTGGAACATATGGTCGATGCCCAACTGCTGCATCGGCCGCAGCGTCACCCGACCGTGGGCGACCACACGGCAGTCCAGGGACAAATCATGACAACGCCGGTGGGCCTCGATCAGGATGCTCATGCCCGTGGTGGCCAGGAACGTCACGGCGCTGAGGTCGAAGATGAGTAGCCGAGGTCGACCACGGAGTGCGGCCCCCACTTCGTCGGCGACGTGCGGTGCCGAGGCCATGTCGATGACGCCGGCAAGAGTCAGAACGATGTAGTCAGCGTGTGCCTCGGTCGTCACCGAATAGCGCGCCGAGGACACCGTGGGTCGACTGTCGCTAATCATCGACGCAGACCAGAGGCACAGCCGTCTGAGAGTTCATCTATTCGCCCCCGGGATGATGTTCGTTCAACTCGCCACGGATTTGTATCTCCCGCTGCGCGCCATTTCAAACATCTGCCGACAAGGTAGGCGTCTCGACTCCGCCAACACCGACTCGCGACCGGGACCCTGAACATCGGATTGCGCCAGCTCAGGGGGACGAATCGACGGGACGCTACGCCCACACGAACACGGTCGGTACGACCGGTGTCGCGTCTTGCGCACCGCCTGGAACAGGCATGCGGCTGCCGCGACACGGCGAGTGCTCGTGTCCTGGGACATCTTCCGCAACAGATTGAAGGCTGCTGCGGCACCGATGCCCCCGACCCCTGGACGCCTTCACCAAGCCGTCCGACGGGACCGTCTGCCGGCCGCTGTCCGGGTAACCACGGCGTCGGAGCAGACCGATAACACGAAAATGCCGCTCGTGTTACGCTTTTCACTAGTTTCCTGGGACGGCGCGATCTATCAGAAGCCACCTCGGTAACTTCGATGTAGCTGTTGGCCTCGACTCCGTCAACAGCTTGCGGTCGGTCCTTCCGGTTGCGTGTGCCTTCGGTCAATCGGGTTGCACCCCTGCTCGACGKGGGCCCAACCGCGAGGACAGCTATGGCGCACGGCGCACACCGGTCGATTCTTTCGATGACGCGAGAGCAGCAACCGCCTGAGGGCGTCATGTCCTCGCTGCATGGCAAGCGAGCCACCAGGACATATTCACGAACCACCCGAACGCGACGCTGCACGGCACGTGTCGGTGATGCCAGTCGTGATCGTTGGAAAAACCATGTGGCTATGCAACTACGGCGGTATTCGCCTCAGCACGACGTGAAACCCGTTGTTGGCAGCGTCAATTCGCAGTACCCAAGGTCACTCACCTCATGATCGAACATGAACTGCGGGCCGCGATGGACGTTCAGCCCGGCCCCAGTGCTGCCGACCGGCTGTGCCAGGCGTGTGTGGCACTGCTGGGCGTAGAGGCAACCGCAATCTCGCTGGTGTCCCGCGGCGTCAACATCGGAACGCTGGGCGCCAGCGCCACGGCAGCACGGACGTATGACGAGGCGCACTTCATCCATGGAGAGGGTCCCGGCCTGGACGCGGTAGCGCAGCGCGCACCCGTCCTGGCGACAGACCTGGCCGATCCCAGCGAAGTCCGCTGGCCGGGATACACGCCGACGATGCTGGCCCACCAGATCCGCGCGGTGTTCGCCGTCCCGATCGCTGTCGACGGGCATAGCGTCGGCGCCCTGAGCGTGTTCCAGACCCGGCCAGAACCATTCACCATCGCGCAAGTCACAGGCCTGATGGAAGCCGCCAAGCTGGCACAGAGGCTGGTGCTCGACGTGATCGAACAACAGGAACGTTCCGAGGCGGGCAGTGGCCCCTTGAAAGATGCGGACACCTGGACCCGGCCCGAGGTGAGTCAGGCCACCGGCATGGTGATGGCCCAGCTGAGGCTTACAGCCCCCGACGCGCTGCTCCGGATACGCGCCCACGCCTATGCCACCGGGCGCAATGCCACCGACGTCGCCCGCGACATCCTCGAACGCCGACTGCACCTGGATCCCGACTGACCTCCTGCTGACTCAGCGACCGCAGCGGATGGGAATCACAGTTACGTCGACCCATCCGCGTGCTTCGCAGAGACGAATCTTGGGTAAATACGATCAACTGTGCTGCTCCTCGGTCTGCGGACCTGCGAGCACAACTGCACCACCGAAACAGGAGCGGAGATGTTGGACGACCTCTCGATCACCGACGACGACTTCTCCATCGATGAGCAGCGAATCACCGAGGCGCTACGGCTCATCAACGACCGCCGCGCGATCATCGAGCAGGCCAAAGGCATGATCATGTTCGTCTACGGCATCGACGCCGAGGACGCCTTCGCCGTCCTGCGCAAGCAGTCCCAGGATCACAACGTCAAACTCAGGCTGCTCGCCGAACAGGTCACCAAGGATCTGCTCGAACTGTCACGGACGACACGCCTCCTCCAACAGCCGGCATCCAGCGACCTCATCGGCACGGCCCACGAACGAATCAGCCATGGCGCGGAACGCCAGCTGGACGGCGAAAGCAAGACCGGCGTGCCCATGACCGACATCGGCCGGTGACCCGGCTGAGACGCCAACACCATCATCAGTGCGGCGATTCGACCGCAGACCGAGCGAGACGGTCAAGTCCGAGATCGCCACGTTCGCAGGTTTCTGCGACCGGCGCTGAGTGTGCGCACCGACGGGGCAGGTCTCGCTCTCGGGGCTCCGGCTCTTCCCTCAGTCGCTTCGAGCCGTGAACTGCTCGACGAGCAACTGAAGTCGCAGGGTGTCGTTGCCCGGGCGTAATCGGTCGGCACGGCTGAGGGTGACCAGGCCGTGCAGAGCCGCCCATAACACCTCGGTGAGCGCGTCGGTGTCCCGTTCATCAGCGACGAGGCCCACCACGCGGTGCAACTCGGCGAAGGCTGCGGTCAGCTGCGGCGGAACGTCCTGGGCGGCGAAGCGCAAGGATGTCGCGCGGGTGAACATTGCGTCATAGACCGCTGGATTCTGGCGGGCGAAGTCGAGATAGGCGTGCGCGACGCGGGTCAGCGCGTCAACGGCCGAACCGCGATCAGAGCAGGCAGCCCCCATTGCCTCCGCGAGTTCGCCGAAGCCATCGACGGCGACCGCATCAGCAATCTGGTCCATGCCGCTGAAATGCTTGTACAACACCGGCTGGCTGTACTCGATCTCATTGGACAGCCGACGCGTCGTCACAGCATCCCAGCCTTCGGCCTCGGCCACTCTGCGTGCGGTGGTGACGATCAGGCGCCGCCGGGCGGTCCGCTCACGCTCTCGGCGGTCGTCGATAGCCACACCTCACGTTAGCACCGATATGCATGCTAGCGCTGCTATTGACGGCGATCTGGCGAGGGGTTAGCGTTGCTAGCAGTTGTGGACCGATAGGAGTGACAACATGGCCCTGGATCTCATCAGCCGAACCGCGGTATTGATCGCGGTGCTGTCCACCGCGGTGGTCTACGGCACCGACGTGTTCTGCGCGATGGTGCTGCGACCGGCCTTGGCGGCCATCGACGACGCCGCCCTCGTCACGATCACCGGACACGTGCACCGCTACGGTGACCGGCGCATGCCGGTGCCTGGTGCGCTCGGACTCCTCGCCACCGCGGTGGCCGCGGGCGTGGCCACCGCAACCGCTCACTGGGCACAAGCCATCGCCGCTGGCGTCGCACTGGTTCTGCTGGCGATGTGGCTCGTGCTCTACACGCGACTGAGCGCACCGATCAATCGACAACTCACTGCAGCCGCCGACGACGGCCGCACGCTCCCCGACGGGCGTGCGCTGCAAGCAAAGTGGGACTCGATCATCGGCGCCCGCGCCGGCCTGCAGGGGCTGGCAGTAGCCGCCCTATGCGTGGCGCTGATGGCCTGACGCCACCATCACCGACGCCATCGAAACCCGCCGCTCACCGAGCAGGAGTACTCGACATGACCATCCTCACGACCATCGCCTACATGCTCGCCGGACTCATCGCCGCGGCCATCATCGCCATCGGCGCACGATTCCTTATCGCCCCACGTGCCGCGACCGCCGGCTACGGCCTACAACCCGATCCCGCGCGGCCGTCTTTGGACGCCTACGCGAGCATCAAAGGCATTCGCGACATCGCATCAGGGCTTTTCGTCGTCATCCTCATAGCCGTGGGCCAAACACACACTCTGGGCTGGATCATCCTGGCTGCCACCATCATCCCGCTCGCCGACACCGCCATCGTGCTACGCCACGGCGGTCCCAGATCCATCGCCTGGGGCATCCACGGCGCCACCGCCGCCACCATGCTCATCACCGCCGCGCTCCTGCTCGCCGCCTGAGCTACAGCRCCACCTCGCGCCTGCTGGACCGTCCCAGCGCTCCAAGCGTCGCGCGGCTTTTGAGGTGAGCTCCCGCGCCACTGGTCCAATCAGCCCACGCCGAGCGGGCAGCCCCGCGATGTAACGACTGCTACATTTTCATGTGTGACACAAGACGCGGCGCCTTGGTTGGTCTTGGTCGTGCGGATGCCCGCCGAGCCGTCGCGACATCGGGTAGCGGTGTGGCGTGAGCTGCGGCGGGCCGGGGCCATTCTGTTGGGCCAGGGGGTATGGGCGGTGCCCGACGCCCCGGTTTTCGCCGCCGGGATCGCACGAACCGTGGAACTAGCCGAACGTGGCGCCGGCGAGGTGATGGTCCTGTCCGCAGCCGGCCGCGATGAAGCCGACGCTGATCGACTCGAGGCCCTCTTCACCGCTGAGCGGAGCGAGGAGTGGTCCGAGTTCATCTCGGACTGTGCCACTTTCGACGCCGAGATCACCAAGGAGATCCGGATCGCGAAGTTCACGATCGCGGAACTGGAAGAAGAAGAACACAGCCTGGAGCGGCTGCGTCGCTGGCACCGTGAGCTCACGGCGCGTGACGTGTTCGGTGCCGCCCAGGCGGACGAGGCCGACCAGCAGTTGAAACATTGCGCCGAGCGGCTCACCGACTACACCGAGCGCGTGTTCAACGCGCTACACCAGCTATGACCCCCCGCCTCGGGAAGGAGCCGATGAGCACGTCAGCACCCACCGGCACTGGCCCAGAGGGAACTCGGCGCCAGTTGATGCCGCTGTACGCGGCGGGGTTCGTCACCGCGTTCGGCGCGCACAGCATCGCCGCCGGCCTCGGCGGCTATACCCACGGAACACACACATCGCTGCTCACCTTGGGCCTTCTGCTGGCTGTCTACGACGGTGCCGAAGTCCTGCTCAAGCCGGTGTTCGGGTCCTTGGCCGACCGCGTCGGCGCCCGCCCAGTCCTGCTCGGCGGGCTGCTCGCTTTCGCGGCGGCGTCCGCTGCGTTCGTCATCGCCGGCGACCCTGCATGGTTGGGCGTCACCCGATTCGCGCAGGGCGCGGCCGCAGCGGCGTTCTCCCCCGCGGCCGGGGTGTTGGTGTCGCGGCTGACCGCGCCGGGTGCCCAAGGTCGCGGCTTCGGCCGCTATGGCGCCTGGAAAGGACTCGGCTACACCCTGGGGCCGGTGTTGGGTGGGGTGCTGATCACGCTGCACGGCTACACCCTGCTGTTCGCGACGCTGACCACCCTGGCAGTAGCGGTTTCGGTGTGGGTACTGCTGATGGTGCCGGGCGTGGCACCGCTACCGCGGACCCGCCAAACGGTGGTCGACCTGGGCCGCCGACTTGTGAACCCAGGCTTTCTGCGCCCGACCCTCGCACTGGCGGCGGCCACCGCAGCACTATCGGTAGGTGTCGGCTTCTTGCCGGTGGTCGGTGCTGATCGTGGGCTCGGCCCACTTCTCACCGGGGTCGTCGTGTCGGTGTTGGCAGCGGCGACCGCTGTGGTCCAACCCCGGGTGGGGCGCGTGCGCGATGAGGGCCGTGTCCGGGACCGCACCGGGTTGGCTGCGGGCCTGTTGCTTGCCGCCGCAGGCTGTGGGGCGGTGTCGATACCGGGGATCACCGGCCTTGTCTTGGCCGCTGTCCTGATCGGGACTGGGGTGGGTGTTGTCACCCCGATCGGGTTCGCCTCTCTCGCCGCGGGCACCCCCATTGATCGGCTCGGCCAAACCATGGGATCCGCCGAGGTGGGCCGCGAACTCGGAGATGCCGGCGGGCCGGTCCTGGTGGGCGCCCTCGCTGCCGCCGCCACCCTGACCCCGGCGCTACTGGCGTTCGCCGCAGTGCTGGCCGCCACCGCGGCGCTCACCGCAGTACCGGCCGCCAACCGTCACGACGACACTGGCATGGACCCCAGCACAAAAACCTGAGCACCGGCCCCACCGGAGGATCTGCCGCGCGGAAACTCCATCACTATCCACCCGCACTCAGCGCTTGGCAGATAGATACGTTTCACACAGAATCTGCGAAAAGCTAAGCGCCGCAGCATATCGGCGGTGACGATGCTCGGCACTCATCTCGCAACACGCGATACGGCAGCAGCACACATTCTCCGGGCGGTCGTGGCCGCAGACGAGTTAGCTGAGAGCTTGGTGGATTGTTCGCCTGCGCCGGCGCGTACACCCCGCATTCCGCCACGGTCGCATCATGCCGAATACTACGTAAAATAGCCAGACACATAGTCACCACTCTATTTCCAAACGACATCACTACGGTGATCCAACGGTCGCAATCGACACCACAGGATATTGAAGTGTTTGCTATCACGGTTGGGTGGGCATTGCAGCTAGATCACTGCCTCACCGGAAGCGGTCGTTGAGATGGAAGGAGTGTAGGTGCGAGATCCCAGGAGAGGGCAGCTTGTCTGCGCTGCACGCGGCGCCACGTCGACCGCCACGCTGGGCGGCCTCGCCGTGCCTGCCCCAGAATCTGACCGGTGGCGACGATGCCACATGTAGCCGGCTATCAGGAGCGTATTCGAGACGTGATGTCGGAGCTTGCCGCCGTGGCAGACGGTGCGGTTCCGGTCGAGCTACGCCTCGCCGCCGTCACCAACGCGACAGTGGCACTTCTTCGTGGAGCAACGAGCGCTGATGTCATGCTCATCAACGGCGAGCGTTACCGCACAATCGGTTCCACCTCCGACGATACGGCGGAGCTGAATACCATCCAGATGCGTTACGGCCAAGGGCCATGCCTGGACGCGGCGTTTGACCACGGGGTCATCCGTGTGACGGACCTATCGGACGAGCCGCAGTGGCCGGAATTCGCCAAAGCTGCGCTGCGCCAGGGTGTACGCAGCGTGATGACCTTTCGCCTATACCGATGCCACAACCGCGGCGGAGCACTCAACGTCTACGGATTCGCGGCGGGTGCATTCAACGTCGATGACGAGGCGCTCGGTGCCGTGCTCGCCGCCCATGCAGCCATCCTGCTGGCGCGATAGCAGCTCACGCTGTTCGTGCTGTCGCAGGCTTCTCGTAGTAGCCGTCATCGTCGAAACGGGGCTGCTGCCAAGCAATTGTCGACATCGGAACCGGGACTGGCCGCTGCGCCGCCGACAGGGAGTTCGCCGTATTGCTGGACCAGGCAAGCGCACCCGGCCCTAGGGCCCTCAACGATCCGGGCTCTACACAAACCGCAATTGCCTGGACCACGCCTGAGCGTAGGTCGGAGAGATGCGGCGATTTCCGACACCGAAAAGCCGTCGCCGGATAGATTCGACCTCGTGGCCCTGTCCCCGGACATCGTCGGCATGACGTACCGATACCCCGACTACTACGAGGTGGGACGCGAGAAGATCCGCGAGTACGCCACCGCCGTCAAGAACGAAGACGGCGCGTACTTCGATGACGATGCCGCGCAGGCGCTGGGCCACGACGCGATCCTGGCGCCACTGACCTTCGTCGCGATCTTCGGTCTACAGGCACAACTCGCCTTCTTCAAGCACCTGAACATCGCGATCACCGACGAGAAGATCGTCCAGGTCGAACAGGGACTCAAACTGTTACAACCGATAAAGGCCGGTGACCGGCTGTACTGCTACATCCGCCTCGACTCATTACGACAGTCCTACGGTGCGGATGTCCTGACAATCAGAAGCCGCATCACCAACCAGCACGGTGACACGGTGCAGGAGGACTACACCGTCCTGGCCGGCCGCTCCGAGGCGGCCGGCTAACTGCGCGCAGCGTTTCTGGCGTGCGACGTGTGACATCCATGAGCAGCGGACCAGGTAAGTAGCTGTCTGTGCAATTGCAGGCGGACGCTGCACACGCAGCGATGAGGTCGAAAGCTTCGGTACACAAGCAAGATCGCAAGCGGAGGTGGACAGCAGCGGTTCGGCGGGATCGGCGGTCGCTCGAAGGGACAGGGCCGTTTCTCGTCGTGGCTCTAGGCTAAAGGAAGCCGGACCAGTCGTCAGACCATCCTGCTTGCAGATGCACGCAGAAATGCTGAAGCGACAGGAGTTATGTAGGTTCCGTGCAATCTTGCCCAACCCCGCGTCCACCACTGGTCGGCCGCCGGACTCAGCTCGGCAACTACGCCTCACCTTTCAGAGGCGCCCTTCGACGAACTGCGCTTCGCCCCCGCCGAACGACCAGTCGGCGCGGGTGTTCTCCACCATCGACACGATGAGGTCCGACGGGGACAACCCGGCGCGAAGTTCGAGTTCGTCAGCCAGCGCGCGGTACGCAGCTTGTTTGTGGCGAAGTGAACGACCCTGCTGGAAGATCTGGATGATCAGGACGTCGTCGGTGCGCTCGTAGCCGAGTCCAGTGTCCTCGACGAGGATTTGGCCCCGCCCGTGCTCCGTGATGAGCTGGTAGCGATCACGGTTGGGCGCCTCAAAGTGCTCCAGCATGACGTCCTGCACGACATCGGCGAGGTGCGCGAGTTGCTCGGCGGTGCGGCGGTTCTCGATGACGTGAAGGTGAACGAGCGTCACGACTACTCCTCAGGGTCACTTGTTCTCGGGGAAGCCGAGGTTGATTCCGCCGTGCGACGGGTCCAGCCAGCGGCTGGTGATGGCTTTCTGGCGGGTGAAGAAGTTGACGCCGTCCATGCCGTGGGCGTGGCTGTCGCCGAACAGGGAGGCTTTCCAGCCGCCGAAGCTGTAGTAGGCCATCGGGACCGGGATGGGGACGTTGATGCCGACCATGCCGACCTCGACTTCGTTCTGGAAGCGTCGGGCGGCGCCGCCGTCGTTGGTGAAGATGGCGGTGCCGTTGCCGTAGGGGTTGGTGTTGATCAGTTCCAGGGCCTCGTCGTAGGTTTCGACGCGCAGGACCGAGAGCACGGGACCGAAGATTTCGTCGGTGTAGACGCTCATCTCGGGGGTGACGTTGTCGAGCAGGGTGGGGCCCAGCCAGAACCCTTCGGCGCCGCCATCGGGGGTGACGTTGCGTCCGTCGACGACGACTTTGGCGCCGTCGGATTCGCCGGCGTCGATGTAGGAGGCCACCTTGTCGAGCTCATGCACACAGTCCCCCCAGAGGGCCACCAACTGAAGMCAGGCGTCAAACAGCGGAATCTGACCATGCTGTCCCTCGGTGGCGTCATCGGCGCCGGTCTGTTCGTGGGGTCAAGCGCGATCATCAGCCAAGCCGGACCGCTGTCCTTCGTGACCTACGCCATCACCGGCCTCATCGTGCTGCTCGTCATGCGGATGCTCGGCGAGATGGCCTCGGCAAAACCGTGCACCGGATCATTCACCGACTACGCCCGGATGGCGTGGGGCGAATGGGCGGGCTTCTCCACGGGGTGACAAGACCCGAATCGTCGCCAACCGCATGCTCAACGCCGTTCTGACGATCAGCGGACTCGCCGACCTGGTCGCCGTCGACATCGTGGACGGCACCTCGGCGTAGGCGTTTCCGTCACGACCCTGCCACAGAGGTGTTCTGTGTGGCGTCGACGTCATCCTCGGACCAATTCCGTCAGGCGGGTGCGTAATTCGTCGCGTCGACTGTCGTCGTCGATGCGTTCAACGATCGCGACCAACACGGCGACGACAGCCAAGGCGCCGGGATCGGTGGTGCCTATCGCCCGTTCCCCGACGTAGCTTGACCGGCCGCGCTTGCCGACCATGGTGCTGGTGGCGACCGCACCGGCCAGCGCGGCTTCCAGTGCGTCGTCGTCGAGCCGGCCCCGTGCGGTGTCGCCGTCCCACCCGGCCGGAACGAGTGCGTCCACCATCGTGCGGTCGCCGACCCGTGCGCCACCCGCCCGGGCGATGGCCTCGACGCCGTCGCGTAACCCTTGCACGACGGCACCGGCACCGGCACCGGCATCGGTGGCGACGGCAGTGGCGATGCGGACCAGGACGAGACCGAACAGCGGCCCGCTGGATCCGCCGACGTCCTCGGAAAAGGCGGTGGCCAGCGATTTCAAATCAGCGGCAAGGTCCGCGTCCGCTCCGGTGCCGCGGCGGACCGCTGCCTGCAGCGCATTGTCGAGGTTGGTCCCGATGTCACCGTCTCCAGCTCGCCGGTCGAGATCATTGAGCGGTTCCCGGATTTCGGCGATGTCATCGGCCAACTGCCGCAGCCACGCCGACGGCTCGCCGGCGGTCGGCTCGTCCACTTCACCGGTGACCGTGGTCGCGGCGAGCACCGGCGACGGTAGCGAGGTGGTCGCGTGCGGAGCACACCAGTCAGTCAGCCACTGCTCGTCGCTCACGGCGGTGACGGTAATCGAAAAGCCGGCCATATCGAGGGCCGAGATGTACGTGCCGGCGACTGCGCTGCGCAGCGTCACATCACGTTCGCCGAGTGCCCGTTCGACCTCCGCCAGCACGTGCAGCAACTCGAGATCACCGGTGCCGCCCAGCCCGTTGACGAGAACCAGAACGCCGTGCTCGTCGACGTCGAGACTGTCGAGCAGTTCGCCGACCATCCGGCTGACAAGCACATCCAGCGGGGGCCGCGGGATCGACTCGCGGGCGGCCTCACCATGGATGCCGACGCCGTATTCCAATGTGCCGGGCGCGACGTCGAATGCCGGACGGTCCGAACCCGGCACGGTGCAGGCGCGCTGGGCCACCGCCAACGAGCGCGACGCCGTCACCACAGCCTGGCCGAGTGCGACGAGATCTTCCAGTGGAAGTCCGCGGTCGGCGGCCGCGCCAAGGATCTTCTCGACGATCACCGTCGCCCCGGTGCCACGCCGTCCGACTTTCTGTCCCTCCGAACCCAGATCGTCATCGACCAGCACCCGGTCCACCGGCACCCCGTCTGCCCGCAGGCGTTCGGCCGCGATCGCGAAGTTCAGCACATCGCCGGTGTAGTTCTTCACGATGTGCACGATGCCGCCGTCGCGGGCGACCTTGGTGCTGGCCGCGTGGATCTGGCGATTGTGCGGTGAGGTGAACACCTCACCGGGGCACACCGCGTCCAGGCCGCCGCGCCCGAGGAAGCCTGCGTGCATCGGTTCGTGGCCGGCACCTCCGCCGCTGACTAGCCCGACCTGCCGGGCCGGCGCCGGATCGAGCGCCCAGGCGTACACCGGGTCGCGCTGCACCCCGATGCGGCTGCCGCCGGTCAGCGCGAGCGCGGCCAGCGCGTGCCGGGACGCCGATGACACGTCGGCGTAGAAGTTGGTCGACACAAGGTGGTCCTTCCGGTCGTTCAGCCACAGATCGACTCGTCACCAGCAGTCAGGCGACCAATCACCATCCGACGGTACCGATCACCGTCGCCCCCAAGGGTCAACTGGATCAGTGCGGGCCCGGCGTCGTACGGGACCCACATCCCTGCCAGACGGTCTGCACCAACCGGTGAACCGCGACGTCGTCCAGTGGCGGCATCCCGAACATCAACCGGTAGTACGGCGGTGACACCAGTGCGTCCACGGCGACCTCGATGTCCACGTCGGCAGGTAACTCCCCTCGGCTGACGGCACCGCGCAGGGTGTCCGCGACGGCTGCGCGACGCGGGGTGATCCACTGGTCGCGCAGTGCGCGCGCGATGGCGGGATCGGACCCCGACGCCGCAATGACGTTGCGCAGCAACGGACCGACCGACGGATCCGCCAGGATACCGAACAGAGCATTGACGTGATGGACGACCGCGCCGATCGATGTGCTGCCCGTCGGGCGCGTGATGGAGTCGCGCACTGAATCGAGCAGACCCTCCAACACGATTGCCGCCGCCGACGGCCACCACTTGTAAATCGTCGTGCGGCTCACTTCCGCCCGCTTGGCGATGGCGTCGATCGTCGCCACCGCGGGACCACCTGCCAATGCCAACTCCGCGGCGGCTGTCAGGACTGCGTGGCGGGCGGCTTCACTGCGTGGTCGGCCCCTCTGCGCGCCGCCGGGCGCCGTGTTACCACCGGAAGCCATTCTCTCAGCCTATTGCCCGCTTGGATCCGGTGACCGCGATGACCAGACATAGCGCGGCGGCGACTGCCCCGCAGCCGAACATCACCGGATAGCTCAGCGAGCGCGACAGGAATGCCAGGACCGCGGGGACCGCGAACCCGAGATAGCTCAGGCAGTAGAACACCGCGGTCAGGCCCGCCAGGTCGTCAGGTCCCGCGATGCGCTGAATCTCCTGCAGACCGGCGAGCAGAGCCAATCCGTATCCGGCGCCGAGCACGGCGGCCGCGACGACCGCCGCCCACATCGTCAATACCGTGGCAGCCCACCCGGCCAGCCCCATACCCACGATGACCAGTCCCAGCGCAGCGACCACGCCGCCGGTGCGGCTGGCCGTGACCAGGTTGCGGCCCACATGCTGAACCGTGAATCCCACACCCAGAGCGACGACGCACAGCAGAGCAGAGAACGCGATGGGTGCTGCGGCGGCACGTTCTGACATCAGCGCGGGAAGCACCGCGTACGCCGAGGCACCTGCACCGAAGACCCACGGGGCGACCGGCACGACTACGAACAGGAAGCGTCGGTGCGAAGCGCCCTGTACAACAAGGTCGGTCCACCATGGGCGGTCCGAGGCGCTGCGGATACGCGACTCGGGAGCTCCCAGAAGAAGCACCGCTGCGGCCAGCGCCATCACCGCGTTGATCGCGTAGGGCAGCACTGTAGGCGCGGGGCCCCACTCGGCGAGCGCGCCCGCGACACCGGCGCCGGCACCGAAACCCGCTGTGAGGCTCATGGCGGCGCGCCGGGCGCCGGCGTTCCCGTGCCCCCATGGAGCACTCGACAGTTCCTTGATCCAACTGCCGCCGACGGCCATCGCCAGACCCAGCGCCAGGCCGCTGCACACCCGGCCCACACCGAGCGTCACGGCGGAATCCGCACCACCCGCCAAGATCAGCGAGCCCACCGCAGCGAGCACCGGTGCAGGAAGCATCAGCGGGCGACGCCCGAAGCGATCCGACAATGGTCCACCTACGAGCAGAGCGGGGACGATGCCGAGGACATACGCGAATAGAAGTAGATCGACGGTGACCGCGGAGAAGCCGCCATGGGCGCGGTACATCACCAGCAGCGGAGTGAATTCGTTACCGCCCCACGCGATCGCGAACGTCGCCGACGCGACGGCCAGCCAGTGCCGGGCGCTACCTGAGCCGACGGGTTCGGCTGCGGCCTCCTTGGCGGGTGCGGTCATCGCACGATCCGATATTTACTGAACATGCTGTCCACTATATATCCGATGCTTTCGGAGTGCGACATCGGCGGCGTCAATGACGCGAAATATCTTCTGCCCCTTTGGTTTCACCAGTCCCACTGCGGCCGTTTTTGTCGGTGGTAGCACGTATGTTCGAAACATGACATCGGATCTGGCCGCCGCGGTCGCCGCCTACACCGCGAGTGTGGACGCGCTGCTGGCCGCCGATGTCGATGCCTGCTCCCACCGCGACCTGCTCACCGCGTTCGCCGACGTCGAGACCACCACCCACCGAGTCCCGATGCTCGGATACGCGATCCTGGCCCGCCTGCAGCGCGAAGCCAGTCCCGCCGAGTTGGGGGCGACCTCCTGGACGAAACTGCTCACCCTGCGCAGCCGGATGAGCAAGGGCCGCGCCCACAAACTCCTCACTCGCGCCACCCAACTGGCGCCGCGGCGAACACTGCAGGGCCAAGACATGGCGCCCGCATGGGAACACACCGCCGCCGCACTGTTGCGCGGCGCGTTCGGCGAGGAACACCTCGAGGTGATCCGCAAGTTCTTCAATGCATTGCCCGCCACCGTCGACCCGATCACCCGCTGCCAAACCGAGCAGTCACTGGTCACAGCCGCCGCCGACCTGGACCCGCACTCGTTGGCCGTCCTGGCGATCCACCTGCTGGCCCTGCTGCACCCCGACGGCGAGGAACCCGCCGACGCCGCCGCACGCAAAGCCGGCCTGCACCTGGGCTCTCAACAACCCGACGGCCTGAGCTACCTGTCGGGATGGGTCACCCCGAAACTGCGCGCCATGATCGAACCCATTCTCGCCAAATTCTCCGAGCGCGGCCGCCACCCCGCACGCGAGCCCGACCCCACAGAAGCGCAACCGCCACTGTGCGACGAACCCGAACCCCAATCCGAACCCGAACCGGCATCCGCGCCCGAACGCCCTGCCAGCGAGGACAATTCGTCTCCTCCGCAACACGAGGACCCGACCGCGCCGCCGCTCACCCCGCTACCGGATCCCCAATGGCGCACCAAGGCCCACTACCTCCACGACGCCGTGGAAGCCGCCTTCGACCTGCTGCTGCGCTCCCAGACCCTGGGCCGACTCAACGGACTACCCACCACCGTGGTGATCACCACCACCCTGCGAGAACTCCACGCCGGCGCCGGATACGCCGTCACCGGCGGCGGCTCCCTGCTCCCCATGCGGGATCTGATCACGATGGCCGCCGCCGGGGCCTACCACTACCTCGCCGTCTTCGACGGCCACACCTCCATGGCCCTGCACCTCGGCCGCGCCCAACGCTGCGCCACCGGAGCCCAGAAACTCGCGCTGTTCGGCCGCGAACGCGGCTGCACCTGCCCCGGCTGCGACGCCGCGTTCTACGACACCCAGGCCCACCACGGCCACGCAGACTGGAAACACGGCGGACAGACCAACATCGACGATCTCACCTTGGCCTGCGGCCCCGCAAACCAGATGATCGAAGACACCGGCTGGAGCACCCGACGCCGACCCGACGGCCGCTTCGAATGGATCGACCCCACCACCGGCCGAGCCCACCTCAACAACATGCACCACCCCGAACGCCTCCTCGCACCCCGAGAAGACGATCCCCCTCCCTAGAAGTAGGCGCGACCCACGCAACGCACCGGGGTACCAACTCGGATCGTCTACCGGGGTGCTTGCCATCGTTTCCGGACCGCGGCTATGGCCCGCCCGGCGATTCGATGGGGCTGACCATTCGCCAGGTCGATGATCGAGTCCGCGACCGCCCAGGACATCTTGCCATCGCTCATCGACACCATTTGTGCAACGCTCTGGTATGCGGCCATGCCGACGAACATCGCCACCTCGCGGTCATTGGTGGCCGCCTTCCTGGCCTGTTTGGCGACAACGCGGTTGAGCAGCCGCCCCACCTGTGAGGCGCCGAGTTCCTGCAGGGTCGACTGGCGCGTGAAGTGCGGACGCAATGGCGGGGGCACCGCAGCCGCCGGCGCGGGCGCCGGGGCGGGCACCAACTGGGTCCCGACCGCGGGAAGGTCTGAATAGCCGACGATGCCGGGCCGCGCGGCGACGACGGCCGGAATAGCGTTGACGACCGGCATGGCCGTGATCACCGAACCGATTCCGACCATCTCGTCCATCGTCATCGAGCCGAACTCCGGCAGCACTCCGGCTCGCAGGGTGACGTTCGGATGGCCGCGGATCTCGATCTCGTAGGCCATCGCGATGTTCCAAGCCGGGGTGAGGTCGGGGGTGATCGTCCACTTGACGGCGGTCTCCACGACATCCAACCCACCGACCGAGCCGATCCAGCGTGCGTAGATGCCGGCAACGGTGCCTGTGCGAACATCACGTCCTGGGATATCGAGATCTTTTGCTGCGTAGGCGAACTCGACATCGCACCGAATGCCGTCGAGGGCTAGGCCAAGCAGTTCGGCCAGCGCCTCGCAGGTGTCGCCGAACGGGATGGTGGCATGCTCGATGTCCGCTTCGTGGTTCGCGTCACCCGCCGGACGCCCCCAGCCCAGCTCGTCCTGGTTCGCGTCCCCGGCCCAGGGCCCGATGTCGAAAGACTCCAGAATGCTCACGTAGTTGGCGGTACGGCACACGTTGGTCGCGATCGACGCCAAATACTGCACGTAGCCCGGGTTCACGCCACTTCCGAACATACTGACACCACCTTCGACGGCGGCGGCTTCGATCCGCGCACGAGCCTCCTCCCCATACGCACGGCCGGTCATGAAGTGTGCAGTCGTCGCGACATTGATGCCCGCACGAAGCAGCGTCTCCAAATGGTCGATGTCGGGATGCAACGGCATATAGACAACGCAGTCTGGCTTCAGCGCAAGAATGTCGCCGATGTTATTGGTCGCCGCGACACCGAGTCTGCGGTCGAGCCCGCACAGCTCGCCGAGGTCCTTACCTACCTTGTCAGCGCTGTAGGCGAATACGCCGACCAGTTCCAGCCCGGGGCGTTCGAGAATGCCCTTGACCGCCTCACGCGAGATGTTTCCGGTGGTCCACTGCACCAGGCGAATCGGGGCGTCTGTCACGGAGCACTCCAGGGTATAGCGCGGAGGAGATCAGGAAGGGCGGCATGGCCACCGCAGGTGGCACGTAACACGGAGCCTACATTCACCCTCTTCGGCACATAGCCCTTTACACAGGACGCATTCTCTGTAAACATTTCGCCAAGTACATTCACTGGACATACCGTCCAGCGAGATGGATGGAGCGACGACGATGTCACTGGGTCCCCCACCTGCGGTCTACGACGCCGCCTGGGTGCGCGCCAAGTACGCAGCTGAGCGCGACAAGCGCCTGCGCACCGACGGCGTCGACCAGTTCGTCGAGGTCACTGCGGATTTCTCGCACTACGCCGACGACCCGTACACCGAGCGCACCGAACGCGAACCCGTCCGCGATCACACCCAGGTCCTGATCATCGGCGGCGGGCTGGGCAGCCTGATCGCCGCAGCCCGGCTACAGGAGGCCGGGATCACCGACATCCGGGTCGTGGACACCGCGGGCGATTTCGGCGGCACCTGGTACTGGAACCGTTACCCCGGCGCCCAATGCGACATCGAGTCCTACATCTACCTGCCACTGCTCGAAGAGCTGAATTACGTCCCCACCGAGCGTTACGCCCACGGCCCGGAAATCCGGGAACACCTTCAGGCCATCGCCCGCCACTGCGGCCTGTACCGAAACACCCTGCTGCAGACCACCGTCACCGCCATGACATGGAACGAGGCGGCCAAACACTGGGAGATCAGCACCGACCGCGGAGACCGACTGACTGCGAACCTGGTCGCCGTCTCCCCCGGATCCCTGACCCGGCCGAAGCTTCCGGGCATCCCCGGCATCAACGAGTTCCGCGGGCACACCTTCCACACCAGCCGCTGGGACTACGACTACACCGGCGGCGACGAGTCCGGCAGCCTGACCAAGCTGCGAGACAAGAAGGTCGGCGTCATCGGCACCGGCGCCACCGGCCTGCAGTGCATCCCGCACCTCGGCCGGGAAGCCCAGCAGCTCTACGTCTTTCAGCGCACTCCCAGCACTGTGGCCGAACGCAACAACCGCCCCACCGACCCGTCCTTTGCGACGACCCTCGAACCGGGTTGGCAGCTCAAGCGGATGGAGAACTTCACCCGGGTCACCTGCGGTGTCGAGATGGACCTCGATCTCACCGATGATGGCTGGACCCGCAACGCGCTGGCTCTGACCGAGCCGGCCGTCATCCGCGAAACCCAGAGACTCGGCCGGGAGATGACCCCCGACGAGATCACCGAATTCCTGTATCACGCCGACTGGGAGGCGATGGAACGTCTACGCGGACGCATCGCCCGCGTGGTGACCGATGAGCAGACCGCCGAAGCGCTCAAACCCTGGTTCAAGCTGAACTGCAAACGCCCCGGCTACCACGACGAATACCTCAGGACGTTCAACCGGGACAACGTCACGCTGGTCGACACCGACGGCCGGGGCGTCGAACGGTTCACCGAGACCGCCGCCGTCGTCGCCGGTGTGCACTATGAACTCGACGCGTTGATCTTCGCCACCGGATTCGAGGTCGGCACCGAATTCACCCGTCGCCTCGGCTTCGAGATCACCGGCCGCGACCAGGTGCGCCTCAGCGACAAATGGGCCAAGGGCATGCGCACCTTCCACGGCCTGCAATCCCACGGCTTCCCGAACTGTTTCTTCCTGGGCTACACCCAATCCGGGGTCTCCCCCAACTACACCCACACCGCCGAGGAACGCGCCCGCCACTTCACCTACCTGGTCAGCACCTGGGCGCAACGCGGCGCCGCCACCATCGAGGCCACCCGCGACGCCGAGGAAGACTGGCTCTCGGCGATGAACGAGGCCTCGGAGAAACCCAAGGCGTTCTACGCGGACTGCACGCCGAGCTACCTGAGTTCTGAAGGCGAGAAGGATAATCCGCACAGCATGCTGTCCAACAACTTCGGTGGCAAACCCACCGACTTCTTCGACATGCTCAGCGCTTGGCGCGCCGATGGCCGCCTGGAGGGGGTGACGATCATATGACCACTGCCACCAAGAAACTCACCATGCGCGACCGCCACCGCATCATGACCCGCGACCACATCATGACCTCCGCCCTGGAGGCGTTCGCCGAACGCGGTTACGTCACCACCACCATCGACCACATCGTGCAGCGCGCCGGCATCGGGCGGGCGACGTTCTACCTGCACTTCGACAGCAAGGCCGCCGTGCTGCGCGAACTGCGCAACACCCGGATGACGGTGTGGACCGACCGCGATCACCCGCGCGGCGGCAAATCGGGCCGCCCCACGGTGCGCTCCTTCTTCGAGAAGGTCGTCGATTTCTACACCTCGGCGCCCGAGCTGTACACCGCACTGCACCAGGCGCGTGCCGCCGACCCGGAGTTCGCCGCCGCACACCGCGCCACCATGGAAGCCAACGTCAATGACTGGGTACAAACCGATGCCATGCCCGGCGCCACCGAAGCCCAACTGCGACTGGCCATTGCGATGATGTACACGATGGTCGACTCTTTCATGCATCTGTGGTTGGTCGACGGCTGGCCGCTGGACCGCGACGCCGCCATCGAGGCGATGACCGACGCGCTGTACTCCACCATGCGCTGACCGCGCGCCTTGCACTCACCGATAGGAGCCAGTCGATGGCCGAAAAGCGTTATCTGCATTTGAATCTGGTCGCCAATGACATCAATCTGCACCAGGGCGCCTACAAGTACGAACAGGCGCACGGCGTACCCGAGCGCGGCACCTTCGAGCGGCTGATCGAGTACGGCAGGTTCGGCGACGAGGGCTTGTTCACCGCCTTGTTCGTCGGCGACATCCCGGGCCTCAACGGGTCTCCGGCCTTCGACGGCGGGCCCGCCGAACCCATCACCGCGCTGACCGCCATCTCCCAGCACACCAAACACGTCGGCCTGATCGCCACCGCGTCGACCACGTTCTACGACCCTTACAACCTGGCCCGGCTGCTGGCCTCCCTCGACCAGGCGTCGGACGGCCGCGCCGGGTACAACGCCGTCACCTCGGTCATCGACCAGTTCGCGCTGAACTACAGCCTGAAACAGCATCTGGATCGCGAGGCCCGCTACGCGCGCGCCGACGAGTTCCTGGATGTCATGCGGGCGTTGTGGGACAACCGATCCCTGCGCCGCGATCCCGACGGGCTGACCCGGTTCTACGCCGAGCCGATCAACCACCAGGGCAACCTGTTCGAGGTCACCGGCCCGCTCAACATCGCGCCCAGCCGGCAGGGCCGCCCGCTGATCGCGCAGGCCGGCGGGTCGGGTGCCGGAATCAGGGTCGCCGCCAAGCACGCCGAGATGGTGTTCACCAACTCCTCCACCCGCGAGAGTGCCGCCGAATACCGCGAGACGCTGGACAAGGCGCTCGTCGAGCAGGGCCGCACCCCCGGTTCGGTGCCGCCCATCCCGGGCCTGATCCCCTACCTCGGCAAGACCACCAAGGAGGCCGAGGAGAAGCTGGCGGAGCTCGACAGCTACGTCAATTGGGAGCCGATCGCACCATTCGCGTTGGGACAGTTCGGACTCGAATTCACCTACGGCGATATCAACGACCCGTTCCCCGTCCACGAACTCCCCCGCCCGGCCGACGTCGAGAAGACGATCAAGAGCACGTTCGGCAACTATGTCGGTCTGTACAACTGGATCCAGGAGCGCCCCGGCGTGACGGTGCGCGAGGTCGTCGCGCAGGCCGTCGGCCGTGGCGGCGCCACGCACCGCAAGTTCGTCGGCACCTACGACGCACTCGTCGACGACTTCGCGGCCTGGCATGAGGACGGCAACGTCGGCGGCTTCAACCTGATGTTCTCGGCGGGTTCGGCGGCCATCCGCGAGTTCATCGACGAAGTGGTGCCCCGGCTCGTCGACCGCGGCATCTACCGCCCCACTCCTGCGGACCGCCCACTGCGGGAACGGTTCTGACGCAGGCTATATGAGCGTGGAGGATCCCAGCCGCTGCTGGGCGAAGCGTGCCAGTACCGCGTCGGGGATCGGGATGCTGCCGCTGGCCATCTCAACCGGCACGGGTGGCAGCGCGCCGTGCACGTCGTGGTGCAGGCTCTCCATCTCGTCATCCAGTCGCGCCGCGGTGGTCGCGGCCTCCTCCAGGCTGCGCGCGATGTGCGGAGGGACCTCACCGGCGTATTTGTAGAAGATCTTGTGCTCAAGGCTGGCCCAGAAGTCCATCGCCACGGTGCGGACCTGGACCTCGACAGGGACCTTGACCACGCCGCTGGACAGGAAGACGGGCACCTCGACGATCAGGTGCAGACTCCGATAGCCGTTTGGTTTGGGCTCGGCCACATAGTCTTTCAGCTGCAGCACGGTGAGATCGTCCTGCCGGGTGAGCGCGTCGGAGATCAGGTAGACGTCCGAGGTGAACGAGCAGGTGACCCGGACACCGGCGATGTCGGTGATCTTGGCGCGAATCTCCTCGAAACGGGGTTCGCACTGCTTGCGGGCAATTTTGTCGAGCACACTCTCGGGCGTCTTGAGCCGGCTGGTCACATGCTCGATCGGGTTGTACTTCTGCAGATGCTTGAACTCCTGCTGCAGGATGGAGACCTTGGTGGTCACCTCGTCCATGCCGAACTTGTAGGCGAACATGAATCGGGAGAACTCTTCGCGCAGCACCTGGAACTCCTCGAGCAGAGCATCAGGTACGGCATCGAGAGAGGAATTCATACCTCCAGGATGCCTGATCAAGAAAACTCCGCAGAAATCGCGCGTTCGGGCGGGTCGAACTAGCCGAACTCGGCGGGGGCGCCGACTGCGCCGCCGCAGTGATCACAGACCATGTGGACGGCCAGTGGCTGCCCACAGTCATGGGTGGTCGACGTGTACGGGGCGTCGGGCGCCCATTTATTGCCCCATATCGTCAGCGCGGTCAATACCGGCGCGAGCTCGCTTCCGGCCTCGGTCAGGTGATACTCGTACCGCGGTGGGCGCTCGCTGTACTGGCGGCGCTCGAGGACGCCGGCGTCGACAAGCTTGTGCAACCGATCCGTGAGGATATCCCGCGACGCGCCGGTGTACTTGGCGATCTGATCGAAACGATGAGTGCCGTAGCTGATTTCGCGCACAGCCAGCAAGCTCCAGCGCTCCCCCAGGATATCCAGCGACGCCGCAATCGGGCAGGCCCGTGGCGTCGGGATCCGCGGCTGCGGCGACCTTGTGGGTGACATCGGCCTCGGCGCCTTCCGTCAGATGAGTGAGTTGACTTCTCCAACCTACACCTCGGCAGTTCACGGAAATTGTCGGTTGCGATTTCCAACCAACTATGCCTAAGCTCCAGTCGGTTGGATATTCCAACCTTCAAAACGACTTCAGGAGCAACCGATGCTAACCGCTTTCGCACAGTGTGAACCGACCCCCACGACGGTGTTGGACGTGAACCGGTGAGCCCCGACGTCTACCTGATTTCCGGGGCCACTGGAAAGACAGGCTCACGCACCGTGGAACTCCTTCGCGCGCAGGGCGCGTCGGTGCGGGCGCTCGTCCATAGCCGTGACGAGCGATCCGAGCAGCTGAGCCTGCTCGGCGCCGAGGTCATCGCGGCCGATCTCTTGGACTTCGGCGCGGTGAGCTCCGCGATGGCCGGGGTCTCCGCCGCCTATTTCTGCTACCCGATCGACCCGGGCGGACTATTGGAGGCCACCGCGATCTTCGCTCAGGCCGCCGCCGAGGCCGGCGTGCGTTCGGTGGTCAACATGTCCCAGATCTCGGCCCGGCGTGAGGCCAAAAGTCATGCCGCCCAGCAGCACTGGCTGAGTGAGCGGATGTGGGATCGCAACGCACTGATCACCACCCATCTGAGGCCGACGTTCTTCGCCGACTGGCTGCTCTGGCAGTGGTCACGCCGCGACGACCAGGGAACRCTGCGCCTTCCGTTCGCCGACGGACGTCACGCACCGATCACCAGCGCCGACCAGGCCCGGGTCATCGCGGCGATCCTGACCAATCCAGCACCTCACGACCGCCAGATCTACCCGCTGCGCGGACCGGTGGATCTGAACCATGCCCAGATCGCCGAGAAGATGGCACAGACCTTGGGCTTTCCGGTGCGCTACGAGCCGGTCGACATCGCGGATTTCGGGCGGGCATTGACGGCACAAGGCGCGACACCCTTCCTCATCCAGCATCTGAGCAACGTGGCCCAGGACTACCGCGACGGCATCTTCGCCGGCACCGACAATCTCGTCGAGGTGATCACCGGAACTCCCGCAGTGACCGTCGAGGAGTTCACCGCCGCCAATCGCGCCGCATTCGAGCTTCCCGGCCAGGAAGCGTCCTGGGAGACGGTGCGGGCCGAGAATTAGGGAATTCTCGGGGTCGGGAAAACTCTGCGAAAAGCGTGCGTTCGAGCGGGTAGAAGGGCAGCCCGCACCTTCGTCGACACGACGATCAGGAGAACACCATGAGCGTGGACAGCGTTGCAGATCTGGGTAGGACAGGGCTCGACGAGCTGGTGCCGTCGCGCTACGCGTTGCAGGTAGGCGATATCGATGTACTGGTGATCAGCGACGGCGTGCTGCCGATCACCGCCTCGACGATGGCCACCAACGCCGAGCCCGCCGAATACTCGGCCTGGCTCAAGGACATGTTCCTGCCCCCGGAGATCCTGGACTGGCCGCTGAACGTGGCCGTGGTGCGCAGCGGCGGCAAGACCATCCTCATCGACTCCGGTCTGGGCACGGAATTCCCGGACTTCCCGCGCGCCGGGCAGCTGAGCATGCGCCTGGTGGCCGCCGGGATCGAGCCATCCTCGGTGACCGATGTGGTGCTGACCCACCTGCACATGGATCACATCGGCGGACTGCTCGTCGACGGGCTGCGTAACAAGCTGCGCGCCGACCTGCGGGTGCACGTCGCCACCGCCGAGGCCGAGTTCTGGGCGGCTCCCGACTTCACCCGCACCGTCATGCCGGCGGCGATCCCGCCGGTGTTGCGGCAGACCGCCGCGCAGTTCCTCGACCTCTACCGCGGCCAGCTGCGGACCTTCGAGAACGAGTACGAGGTGGCGCCCGGTGTGCTGCTGCGCCGCACCGGTGGCCACACCCCCGGGCACAGCATCGTGCGCATCGAGTCACGCGGCGAGGCGTTGACCTTCGCCGGTGACGCGGTGTTCCAGCCCGGGTTCGACAACCCCGAATGGCAGAACGGTTTCGAACACGATCCCGAGGAGTCGACACGGGTCCGGATCAAGTTGCTCACCGAGCTGGCCGCCTCCCGCGAGCAGCTGGTGGCCACCCACCTGCCGTTCCCCTCGGTATGCCACGTCGCGGTCGCCGGCGGCGGCTTCCGGTTCATCCCGGCCACCTGGGACTACTGACCGACTCGTGTGGCACCGGACCTTGACCGGTCCGGTGCCACACGAAGTTCATCTGCTGTTCACCCACGCCGGTTTGGACTCGCCGGCCTGCGGGGTACATGCGTGGCACAGGCGCGATACGGCGCCGTACCAACGAACCGAAGGCCCGCGCATGATCCCTTTCATCTGCACCAGCTGCGGACACATCGACATCGATTCCGCCGAATGCGTCACCTGCGCGCAGGCGCCCGCCAAGCAGAGCGCGACTGACGCCGCCGTCGCCTGATCCGTTCGCGCTCAGCGATCAGCGCGCCAGCCACCCGCCGTCGACGTTGACGATGGTGCCGTGGATGTAGCGCGCGTCGCCTGAGGCGAGAAAGGCCACCGCGCCCGCCATCTCGTCCGGGCTCCCCCACCGCGCCGCAGGAATCCGCTGCGAAATCTGGGTATTGCGTTCCGTGTCGGCGAGCAGCGCCTCGTTCATGTCGGTGTGCACGTAACCCGGGGCGATCGCGTTGACGTTGACGCCCCGCCCGGCCCACTCGTTGGCGAAGGCCTTCGTCAGTTGCGCCACGCCTCCCTTGCTCGCGGCATATCCGGGCACCGTGACGCCGCCCTGATAGCTCAGCATCGACGCCACGAAGACGATGTTGCCGGAACCTCTCGCCACCATCTCGCGCCCGATTTCGCGGGTCAGGATGAACGGCRCGGTCAAGTTCACCGCGATGACCTCGTCCCACAGCTCATCTCCGTGCTCGACCGCCGGGGCACGCCTGTTGATCCCCGCGGCATGCACCAGAATGTCGGCATTCATCGGCCCGATGACGTCGATCGCCGCGTAGAGGTCCGGCCGTGACTCCAAAGCCGCTGCGACGGGCACGAATTCCCGGCCGGCGCCGCGCACCCGGTCGCCACAGGTCTGCAGTGCGTCGATGGATCGTGCGATACCGATGACGTCGGCACCGTCGCGTGCCAGGCGTTCCGCGATCGCCAGGCCGATCCCCCGGCTGGCCCCCGTGACCACGGCGGTGCGCCCGGTGAGCGGCGTCCGGTCAGTCACGCTCGGACGCTTTGGCCTTGATGTGGTGACCGAGCAGTCGCGAGATCGCGCCGGCCGCTTCGATCACCGCGCCGCCCAACCGGTCGTTGGCGCTGACATCGACACGGTCAGCCGGCCCACCGATGCTCACCGCCGCCGACACCGCTCCGGTGTGATCGAAGATCGGGGCGGCATAGCCCCTGATCCCCGTCCGGTTCTCCTCATCGTCGATGGCATAGCCGCGCAGACGTGCGTCGGAAAGGTCGGCCTCCAAGGCCTCCCGGTCACGCAAGGTGTTCGCGGTGCGGGGTACGAAGACCTCAGGCAGGTGCCGGGACAGGACGCTGTCATCCGTCCACGCCAGAATGGCCTTGCCGATCGCGGTCGCGTACGCGGGCACGGCATCACCCACCCGGCTGAAAATCCGCACCGGATGCGGTGAATCGACCAACTCGATGTAGACGACGTCCTGACCGGTCACCACGCCCAGGTGCGCGGTCTCCCCGGTGGCCGCCACGAGCGCCCGCATCTCCGGCAACGCCACCCGGCGCAGATCCAGCCGATGCAGATACTCAGACCCCAACTGCGCGTTGGCGACACCCAGGGCGTAGACGCCGAGTTCCTCGTTGTAGGCCAGAAAGTTCCTGGCGACCAACGTGCGCAACATGCGCTGGGTGGTGGGCTTGCTGTAGCCGAGGATGCTGCTGCACGCCGCCAACGTGAGCCCGGGCGGGGGCTCCTCGGCGATCCGCAGCAGGACCTGCAACGCCCGGTCCAGACTCTGGGTGCCCGCAATGGGCTCCGCTTCACTCGGCGTCATATCACCGTCCTCTTCCCGTTGCACCCGACTGCACGGAAGCCGCCGACTTCCGAAACCTTAACTGCGCGATCAGCACAGATCGCAGATCGCGACCTGATCCATGTCGGTGAAGGCCTGATTCTCACCGGCCATCACCCACACGAACGCGTAATTCGACGTGCCCGCACCGAAATGCACCGACCAGCTGGGTGACACGACGAGATTCAGATTGCTCATCGTCAGGGTGCGCAGTTCGTCGGGGCGGCCCATGAAGTGCTGGATGCGGTGCGATTCCGGCAGATCGAAGTACAGGTAGGCCTCCGTGCGCCGGTCATGCAGATGCGGCGGCATGCTGTTCCACACGCTGCCCGGCTCCAGTGCGGTGATCCCGAGGACGAGCTGCGCGGTGGGCACCCCGCCCGGCTGCAGGTGCTTATAGATGGTGCGCTTGTTGGCGGTCTCGGTCTCACCGGCCGCGGTGGCGTCCGCGTCGGCGAGGGTGACCAGCGTGTGCGGGTGGCTCACGTGAGCCAGCGCCGACGCCAGGAACAGCGCGCTGTCGGCCTCGGTGCCGGAGAATGCGATGTCGGCGGCGCCGCGACCCAGATATAGGACATCACCCTTGGACAGTTCCCATTCCTGCCCGTCGGCGCGCACCCGCGACGCGCCGGCCACCGCCACCACCGCGAGTTCGCGGCGTTCGCAGAAGGACTCGGAACGCAGCTCTGCGGGCACCGGCAGCGCGAGCCACTCGTCGACCGCAGGGACCGCGCCGCCCAGCACCATCCGGTCGTGGTGGGTGTAGGTCAGCCGGACTTCACCGGGTGCGAAGAGATCCTGGTTGAGGAATCGGTTCCGCAGGTCCTGGCCGCTGAGGGCGGCCAGGTCATCCGGGTGGGTGGCGTGTTGGATCTTCATTGATCTTCTCTCTGTGAACTAGTCGATGACGTTGGTGGGTGTGCCGGTGGCGAAGGCGAGGATGTTCTCCCCGGCCAGCCGAAAGACGTCGTCGGCCTCGTCGGTGTGGAAACCCACGTGCGCGGACAGCACGACATTCGCCCCGGCGGGCGGCAGCGAATCCGGGTGCGGCGGCTCTTCGAGGAAGACGTCGATACCGGCGCCGAAGATGGCGCCGCGGGCCAAAATGTCGGCCAGTGCCGCCTGGTCGACGATCTCGGCGCGGGCGGTGTTCACCAGAATGGCGTTGGGCCGCAGGCTCTCCAGCAGCGGACGCGAGATGATGCCGTCGGTCTCCTCGGTGTGTGTCAGGTGCAACGACACCACATCCGAGTTGGCGAACAGCTCGTCGAGCTCGACGCGCCGGGCCCCGAGCTCCTCGTCACGGGCGGCATCGGCGGTGCGCGACCAGTACACGACGTCCATGCCGATGCCCTTGCCCAGGCTGATCATCCGGCTGCCGATCGCGCCGGCGCCGACCACACCGAGCCGTCGCCCGGCGAGCTTGAGGCCCTGCTTCTTCTCCCAGTGCCCCGCGCGGACGAGGTTGTCCCCTTCCGCGATCCGGCGAGCGGCGGCGAAGACGAGCGCCAGCGCGTGCTCGGCAACGCTCTGACTGGCGAAGTCCGGAACGTTGGTGACCGTGACAYCGCATTCAGCGGCCTCGTCCATGGCCACGAAACGACGTGCCCCGGTGCCGACGAAGCTGACCAGTGTGACGGTGGGGTTGGCCCGCAGCAGTCCGGGTGGCACCGGCCCCTGATCGCCGACGACGTACAGCGCGTCGTAGCCGGACGCACGGGCGATGGTGGCCTCGATGTCGGCGAAAGACTCTTCGAACCATTCGAATTGGTGTCCGGCGGCTTCCAGCGGTGCGGCGACGTCGCGCAGCACGATGTCTTTGTACTGCGCTTCTCCGTCGATGCAGACGATCTTCATCGTGGTCTTCCTAGGTGATTGATGGTTGGACCGGAGATCACTGACCGACCCAACGGTTGAACTGATCCACCACCGTGTCGAGATTGGTGGCGTAGTAGTCAGTGTCCTGCGTGATGGCGCCGGACACGTTGTCCCCGATGGGCAGGAACTGCCGCACCTCTTCGGGGAAGTCATCGGGCTTCACGTCGGTCACCGACGCCGGGATCGGGGTCGGGATCTTGGAGGCGAAAGCGATCTGGCCTTCTTTGTTGTTGATGACGTTGGCCAGCAGTTCCTGGGCGGCGGCCTGGTTGGGGGCATCGGCGGGGATGGCCCACACACTGTTGGAGTAGCCGGCGCCGTTCCAGCTGATCTCCATGGGGAATCCGTTGTCGGCCTTGGCCGATGAGGCGCGGTTGGCCCACAGGATGCCGATATCGCAGGAGCCGTTCTCGAACGATTCGATGGACTGGGCACCGCTGGTCCACCAGGTGATGTCCGATTTGATCTCGTCGAGCTTGCCCAGCGCGCGGTCCACGTCGAGGGGGTACAGATCGGCGGGAGCGACGCCGTCGGCGAGCAGTGCGGCCTCCAGCGTCCACCCGTATTGCGGGTTGTTGAAGAAGCACCGTTTGCCGGGGAACTTCTGCAGATCCCACAGATCGCTCATCGACGTCGGGGCCTGATCGTAGGCCTCGCCGTCCCACGCCAGCACCATGCCGAAGGTGCCGACCTGGATGCCGTGCTCGTCGTAGGTGCCTTCGGTGAGCTTGTCGACCGGCACTTTCGCGGTGTCGATCTCGGCGAGATAGCCTGCTTCCGCGGCATTTCGGGCGTCGTTGACGGTCGGGAAGAACACCAGACTCCACGGCACCTGCCCGGCTTCGGCGGCGCCGAAGAACTTGGTGGCGGCTTCGTTGTAGTCGTCGGTGACCGTCACCCCGGTGTCGGTGGTGTAGTCGGCGAACAGTGTTTCGCTGAGTTGGGTCCAGACGTCGCCGCCGCTGGTGTCGTAGAACAGAATGTCGCCCCCGGCGGCCGAGCTCTCGTCCGATTCCGAGGATCCGCCCGAGCCGCACGCGGTGACCGCCAGCGCGGTGACAGCCAGTGCCGCGGCCACCCGCTGAGCGCGAATACCGTTGATTCCCATGATGTTCCTGCTTTCGTGAGGTGCGTGGAGGGTGGAGGGCTCAGAGCGTGCGCGGGATGAGTGCGGCGTGGCCGGCCCGCACGCAGGCGCCGACGACGTCGCCGGGTTTGGGGACCCGACCGTAGGGATCGAGGTCGGYGGTGACCTCGGAGCCGTTGATGGTGATGTGGACGCTGTGCCGCTGCCCGAGGAAGCGCGACACCGTCACCTCGCCACGGCCCAGGAGGTCGTAGCCCTCGGGCGGTGCGTCGGTGCACAGCGCGATCTGTTCCGGCCTGACCACACAGGTCGCCTCGGCGTCGGTGATCCGCTCGCCGACCCTGGCCCGCACCCGATGCTCGCCGCGGGCGACGGTGACGATGTCATCGGTGCGTTCCAGGATGTCGACGTCGAACAGGTTGGCCTGTCCCAGGAATCGGGCGACGAAAAGGTCTTTGGGGTCGCGGTAGATGTCCTCGGGCCGCCCGATCTGGCAGATCCGGCCGTCACGCATGACCCCCATCCGGTCCGACAGGATGAACGCCTCGTCCTGATCGTGGGTGACGTAGATGGCGGTGGTGTTCGACTGTTGTTGAATGCGACGGACTTCGGCGCCGAGGTCCTGGCGCAGGGCGCGGTCGAGTGCGCCCAGCGGTTCGTCGAGCAGCAGCACCCGCGGGCCCTGGGCCAGGGCGCGGGCCAGCGCCACCCGTTGCTGCTGGCCGCCGCTGAGCTGTCCGGGTGCGCGGTCCCCGAGTCCGCCGAGGGCCACCAGTTCGAGCATCTCCTGGACCCGGCGGTGACGTGCGGCGGTGTCCAGCCGGCGCACCTTGAGCCCGAACTCGATGTTCTGCGCGACGGTGAGATGCGGGAAGAGCGCGTAGTTCTGGAAGACGAAGCCGATGTCGCGGTGCTGGGTGGGCACCTGGGTGACGTCCTGGCCGTCGATGTCCACGCGGCCGCGGGTGGCGTCGAGCAGGCCGGCGATGATCCGCAGCAGGGTGGTCTTGCCCGAACCGCTGGGGCCCAGCAGCGTGAAGAACTCGCCCGCCTCGACGTGCAGGTCGGCATCGTCGAGCGCGGGCACGCCGTGGTAGTCGAGGCCGACCGCGGTGGCGGTGACCTCGCCGCGGGACCCGCCGGCGCCTGATGTGCTGCCCATTTATGACTCCTGAACCTTCTGGGCACGCTTGTTCCGCACCACGGTGAAGACCCCGCGGATGGCGAGGATGACGACGACGGAGGTGACCAGCAGCGAGGCGACGGCCGGCACCGTGGGGACGATCCCGCTCTCCAGGTACTTGTAGATCGTCACGGGCAGGGTCTTGGTCGGACCCGTCTGCAGGAACAGCGCCAGGACCACTTCGTCCCAGGACGTGACGAAGGCGATGACGAACGCCCCGGCCACACTCGGCAGGATGGCGCGCACCACGACCACCCAGAAGGCGCGGGTGCGGGACGCGCCGAGCGTCCACGCGGCTTCCTCCAGCCCCCGGTCGGCGCCGTTCATGGCGGCCGCGATCAGCGCGAACGACAGCGGCGCGGCAATGATGGTGTGCGCCAGTATCAATCCGCCGACGGTGCCGGTGAGCCCGAGTTGCAGTTGCACGTCGTACATCCCGATCGCGAGCAGGATCGCCGGGGTGATGATCGGGGCGAAGGCCAGCCCGGAGATGAGGGCCTTGCCCGCGGTCGAGGTCATCGAGCGCATCAACCGGGCCAGCACCAGGCCGATCGCCACGGACAGCACACCGGTACCCGCGCCGACCACCAGGCTCTGCCCGATCGGCCCCAGCCAGGTCGCGGTGGTGAACACCTCGGCGTACCACTGCAGGGTGAAGCCACGGGGCGGGAACACGACGGTGCCGGTCTCGCCGATGGACAGTGGGAAGACGAACAGGACGGGGACGACGAGGACGGCGATGGTGATGAACGACACGACGGCCGAGCACACCATGGGGACCGACCACCGGAACGGCTGTTCGGCACTGACTCCCTTGACCTGCACCGAGCCCACACCGACCTTGAACTCACCGGTGAGCCGGACGACCCCGATGTAACAGATGACGGTGGCGACCAGCAGCAGGATGCCCATCGCGCTGGCGATGGCCCAGCGGAACACGTCGATCTGCTGTTGGATGTAGACCGAGATGGTTTGTTCGGTCGGGCCGCCGAGGATTGCCGGCACGAGGAAGAAACCCAGCGCCAGGATGAAGATCAGGAGGCCACCGCTGATCAGGGACGACCGGATCAGCGGGAGGTAGATGGTGAAGAAGGTGCGGGCCGCAGACGAGCCCATGGTGCGCGCGGCGAGCAGCAGGTTGTTGTCCACTGCGACCATGCCGGCGTAGAGGACCAGAATCATGTACGGCAGCAGGTACATCACCGTGCCGACCAGCGTGCCCACCGGTGTGTACAGCAGGTTCAGTGGGCCGAATCCCAGGAAGATGGACAGCTGGTTGAGTGGACCGTTCGGACTCAGGATCGAGGTCACCGAGAACAGCCGCACCACGATCGAGATCCAGAACGGCACCAGGACCAACAGCAGCACCAGCGTCGCGGTGCGCCGCCGCAGGCGTGAGATGAAGTAGGCCGTGGGAAAGGCGAGCAGGATCGTGATCAGTGTCGAGTTGACCGCCAGCACCACCGTGCGCCATTCGACCAGCAGCAGGAAGTCATCTTGGAAGAGCTGCCCGTACGCGTCGAAACTCCACTTCGGTGCGGCGGCGTCGAATCGGCCCTTCTCGCTGATGCTGCGCAGGAACACCGTCAGGATCGGCCAGACGAAGAACAGCGCGTACACCACGATGACGGGCAGCACGAGGCCCAGCCGGACTGTGCGGGGGCCGATCACCGATCGGCGTGCGCCAGGTGTTCCGATGGCGCTCTGTACTGTGGTTTCGCCGGACATGTTTTCACCTCCCTAGGATTTTGGAACACCGTACCAATATTGTGTTTCCGAAATGTGTCGTTTGGATATTTGGGGTTAACTCGTTGGACCCGTTGATGTTTCCGTGCCGACGCCGGGATAGACGGCGTAGATCTTGCGCACGGTCTGCACCACGTTCCACTCCCCACTCCACCCCGGCCGCAGCGACACGGTGACCCCGGGACCGATGTCGGTGACCGTGCCGTCCGCGTGCGTGAGCGTGCCGCTACCCGCGATGAAGTGCATGACCTCGCCGATATCGGGCTTGGCGGACAGGAAACGGCCGGGAGTGACCTCCCAGACCCCGATCTCGAGATCGCCGACGGCGACGATCACCTTCTCGGCGCACTGCGGGGAACCGGCGACCACCCGGGCCGGTGGGTCGGAGGGCTCCAGTGGCAGCGACTCGGCGTCCAGGACGGCGAAGAGCGCGGGATCAGCAGTCATCGGGTTTCCTCTCGGGTGCGACCGGCCAGCGCCGGACCATTGACGATCGACGGCGCCTCTTCACCGACCAGGACCGCTGCGCATCGGGATGCGAGCAGTCCCCGCAGGCGCGGTTCGGAACTGTCCGAGTACCAGGCGAGGTGGTTGGTGACGATGAGGTTGGGCGCACCGAGCGCGGGATCGTCGGCGGCCGGCGGCTCGGTCTCCAGCACGTCCAGCGCGGCTCCGCCGAGCGCTCCCCTGCTCAGCGCGTCGGCGAGTGCTCGGGAGTCGATGAGCCCGCCGCGAGAGACGTTGACCAGGTGAGCCTTCGGCTTCATCAATGCCAGCGCGGCAGCATCGATCAGATGATGGGTGCCTTCGTTGAGCGGTAGGTGCAGCGTCACCACATCGGACGCGGACAGCACCGCGTCCAGCGGAAGCCGCTCGATATCTGCGACGTCCTCGGCGTATGGGTCGAAGGCCACCACCCGCCCGAAGAACGGCCGCAGCAGGCGGAGGGTTTCGCGGCCGATCCGACCCAGCCCGATCACGCCCAGCGTGGACTCCGACAGCGCCGGGATGGGCTTGAGGTCACGCCAGTATCCCCAACCGCCTTTGCGGATCAGTTTGTCGGCCTCCGAAATTCGCCGCACGGACGCCAGCGCCAGCGCCACCGCGTGGGTGGCGACCTCTTCCTCGCAGTAGTCGGGGACGTTGACCACGCGGATACCGCGGGCGGTGGCCGCGTCGATGTCAATGGTGTCGAAGCCGACGCCGTAGCGCCCGATCACCCGCCAGCGGGGATGCGCGTCCATCTCCTCGGCCCCGATGGTGGCGAACTGCACCAGCACACCGTCGGCGTCCTGTGCGCCCCGGTCGTCGTCGCGGGCGTCGAAGACCCGCACCCCGGCCTCCGCGGCGGCGGCCAGTTCGACGGAGATGTCGCCGTAGGCGGTGTCGAGTACCGCCAGAGTCAGGTTCACAGGTGGGCCGCTTTCACGAGGGCTTGGGTCAGGGTTCGGACTTCGTCTGGATCAGATGAGGCGGCCAGCGCTCCACCGAGACCGACGACGCTCACCCCGGCCACCAGGTAGTCGGGGACGGTGTCGATCGAGATGCCGCCGGAGGCAAGGAATTCCACTTCGGGGAAGGGCGCACGAAGATCGCGCACGTAGCCGGGCCCCAGGCGCGCGGCGGGGAACAGCTTGAGCAGCGGAGCGCCGCTGCGCAGCGCGGTGTCCACTTCGGTGGGCGTCAGCACGGCGGGCACGTGCAGGATGTCGTGCTGCCTGGACCACTGCGCCACCTCGGGGGCCGCGGCGGGCGAGATGAGGTACTGCGCCCCGGCGGCGATTGCGGCCGCGGCCTGGGCTGCCGTGCGCACCGTTCCGGCGCCGACGAGCAGCTCGGGGTGCCGTGTTCGTAGCCGGGTGATGGTGTCGGTGGCATCCCGCGCGACGAGGCTGACCTCGATCGCGCCCAGACCGCCCTCGACGAAGGCGTCGAGCACGGCGTCGGAGATGTTCTCGGCGCGCAGCAGGACCAACGCCCGTTCCCGCCGGAGACGGTCCAGCGCTTCAGCGGAGGTCATCGCACCATCGCCGCGGTCGGATCATCGATGACAGAGCGCAATTCGCCCTCCGAGAACGCGGCAATATCGCCGTCGAGGGTGCAGGCCATTGCGGCCAGTGCCACCCCTGCCGCCAATGCGCGCTGCGGTTCCTCGCCCGCGGTGAGGCTCCAGATCAGGCCGGCGGTGAACCCATCGCCCGCGCCGAACCGGTCGATGACGGTGGTGGCGGGGGCAATTGCGGACCACTGCCCCTGCGCAGAGGCCGCGACGGCACCGTTGGCCGAGTCGGTCAGCACGACGAGATCGGCATCGGGGGCATATCGCTCGCGCAGCGTGTGTACGCGCTGCGGCGGTGGGCCGTCGACGCCGAACACAGTGTGCGCATCGCGCGCCGCGCACACTACGACGTCGGCCGATCGCAGCAGCGGGGTCAATGCCGCCGCTGCCGCGGCCGGCGGCCAGAGCAGTGCCCGGTAGTTGATGTCGACGACGACACGGATGTCCCGTGCGCGTGCGGCCGCGACCAGCTGCACCAATTGCGTTGCGGGACCGGACCCCAGGGCAGCGGTGATGCCGCTGACGATCAGGGTGCCGACGCCGTCCAGGGCGTCGTGGTCCACGGCCGCAGCGGCGAACGCGGTGGCCGCCCGGTCGTAGACCACGCGGTGCGCCCGTGGTGCGCAGGCGTGTTCGACGAAGTACAGGCCCAGCCGCGCGTTCGGTACCCGCTGCACGTGGTCGGTGAGCACGCCGCGGGAGCGCAGTTCGGTGATCACCCGATCGCCGAGCAGCGAGTCGGGAACGGCGCTGATGTAACGCGCCGGGCGGCCGAGTGCGGTCAGCGCAACCGCGACGTTCAGTTCGGCACCGCCGACCGCCACGTCCAGCGTGCCGACCCGGTCGATCTGGCTGCCCGCACCCGTACTGAGCCGCAACAGCGGCTCACCATAGGTGGCGATCAGGGCATCGCTGACAAGCATCGGAACCTCGCATTCGATTTTGGAATACCGTTCCATAAAACTGGGACGCGGTCAACGCTAGTTCAGATTTGACTGAGCATCATGGCCCTCCATCACCGCGACCGAACTTGTCGGACCCCCCGACTAAAATCGTGATATGCCGCCTCCCACAACCGCTTACGCCGAGCACGTGCCTCCGGTGCGGCGTATTGAGGTGTTGTTCGAGGAGATGGGTGAGCTGATCGGGCAGCGCAACGCCCTCGATGGTCGGTTGGTGGAGATCATCGCCGAGATCGACGGCAGAGGCGCCGCCGACGGCAACGCCCTGTGGGGTGCCACAGGGTGCCGCTCCCTGCAAGCATTGGTCGCCTGGAAGACCGGTGTCTCACCCCGCAACGCCGACACCATGGTCGCCATCGCCCACCGCATCGACGAACTTGAACGCTGCGTCGCAGGCTTACAGGAAGGACGGGTGTCGCTCGATCAGCTCGGGGTCATCGCCGAACATGGCGGCCAGGGCTGCGATGAGCACTACGCCGAACTGGTGCAGTACGCCACCGTGACCCAGTTGCGCACCGCGGTCAAACAGGAACCCCGCCCCGAACCCGAACACAAGCCCGAACCGAAACGCAAGATCACCATGATCGAGGGCGACGATTCCACGACGTGGCGGATCACCCTGCCCAAGGTGGAGGCCGCGAAATTCGAGGCCGGCCTACAGTCACACCGCGATGC